>NZ_JBSFET010000067.1:0-33637 GCF_053594575.1 Streptomyces sp. NPDC001880 | reverse complement strand
CGTCCTCCAGCAGGGCGCCCAGACCGGCCCCGGCGCAGGCAACGTCCTCCAGCAGGGCGCCCAGACCGGCCCCGGCGCAGGCAACGTCCTCCAGCAGGGCGCCCAGACCGGCCCCGGCGCAGGCAACGTCCTCCAGCAAGGTGCCCAGACCGGCCCCGGCGCAGGCAACGTCCTCCAGCAAGGTGCCCAGACCGGCGGTGGCTTCGGCGGCGGCGACGTGCTCCAGCAGGGCGCACAGACGTGACCTCTGTCGCGTGCTGACCACGCCAAACCTGCCGACCAAACTCGGTAGCGCGAACCCGCCACTGGACAGTGGCGGGTTTCGCCATTCGAGTCCGGCCACGCTACGACGTAAACCTTCAGCCCGGGGGATCCGTCACCGGGGGCGCGACCGCTGCAGTTCGGAAATCAACTGGCGCAGCCGCGGTGTGGGTCGGAGTCCCAGCTCGTCGCGGAGCTGCTGCTCGTAGCGTTCGAAGTCGTACAGCGCCTCGGACCGATTGTCCTCCGCCAGGTGGGCTCGGATCAGCGAAGCCTGACTGCTCTCACGCAGCGGATCCGCTTGGACGGCCGCACGGGCGGCCGTCACGGCCCAGGCGAATTCCTTCGTGTCGATGAAAGCACCCGTGAGTGCCTCAAGGGCGTGGAGTCGAAGTTGCCGCCATTGCTCCGCCTCCGGCAACATCCACTCGTCGTACCAGCCGGGCAGCAATTCGGCGGACAACTGGTCGACGGCCGCCGCATTGAGGCCGAGTTTCTCGGCCGGTACATGGGGATCGAGGATTCGCTGGGCCAACGACCGAGCCAGGTACAGGTCGACGGTGACCTCCCGCGCGAGACGCAACTCGGCGGGGCAGATGTTCAGCGCTTGCTTCCCCAGTACCTGGAGGCGTGACAATGCCGACCGCAGGTTCGTGTTGGCACCTTGCTCGGACGCATCGGGCCAAAGGCTCCCGGCGACCAGAGTTCGGGGGACAGCGGCCCGGTAGTTTAGCGCAATGAACGCCAGTAGTCGCTTCGAGCCGACTGGGACGGTCACTGGTTCGTCGCCGACTACGATGTCGAAACCGCCGAGAAGAGAGATGCTCACGGACGGCCCGGACTTGGTGGGCGGCGGAGAGAAAGCGAGATCATATGAGCTCATGGCTTTGTGATCGCGTGGGGGTCGGTCTACCCGGCGCCCGTCGCCTGGCCGCGCCGCCATTGCTGAGGGCCAGCGATCTTTACACCTCCCGCTTAGCCATGCTGCTCTACCTCCCGAGAGTTGTCGAATTGTCCAAATCGGGGCCAAGCATTGGTGCCATTCGGCCGAGATTCCGCTGTTATGGCGCACGGGTCGTACCGGCGGACGGTGGCCACGGTCGCCGTGCTTGCCGACAGCGGCGGCGCAGGACGCGGAGTCCTTCGTGAGCGCGACGAACGGCGGGAGCGGGAAGCGCGGAGCGGTCGGGTTCAGCGGGCGGCAACTGCGCTGAGACGGCGGCCCGTTGCGCCGCACACGGAGTGGCCGGGGTGACCATCGCACGATTCGCTCGTTCTGCTGAACGTGCGTCCACTGCCAGAAAGTACCTTCCGCGGCCACCCCCGCCGGCGGGGAGCAGGCCGGGGCGGCGCTCGTCGAGCACTACCCGCGGCTGGTCCGGCTCGGCCATGGGCGTCAAAAAGTCGCCGCACGTGTCTGTTGGCTCGACCTGCCCCTCAGTGCATTGACCGCATGTCACACACGCAGTCGGCGCCGTTCGTGTCGGAGCGGACGCCTCTCAAGGCCCGCAAGGTCTCCTTCTCCTGGGAGAAGACTCCTCTGCACTGGGTGCCGGGGGACGACAGGGCCGATGCCTGCCCGGTCCGGAGCGGCGGGGCCGGGGCCGTGCGCAGACCCTCCCCCGCCGCTCCACTCGGTACGCTGTCCACCATGACGACCGGGGTGCGGCGCAGGATGGGCGTCGAGGAGCGCAGACAGCAATTGATCGGTGTCGCACTGGAGTTGTTCAGTCACCGCACCCCGGACGAGGTGTCGATCGACGAGATCGCGGCGGCCGCGGGGATCTCACGGCCCTTGGTCTACCACTACTTCCCGGGCAAGCAGAGCCTGTACGAGGCCGCGCTGCGACGGGCGGCCGACGAGTTGGCGGCCCGGTTCGTGGAACCCCGCGAAGGCCCGCTCGGGACCCGGCTGTTGAGGGTGATGCGCCGGTTCTTCGACTTCGTCGACGAGCACGGGCCCGGCTTCTCGGCGCTGATGCGGGGCGGGCCCGCGGTGGGGTCCTCGACCGCGAACGCGATGATCGACGGGGTGCGGCAGGCCGCCTGCGAGCAGATCCTGGCCCATCTGGGGGTCGAGAATCCCCCGGCGCGGCTGGAGCTGGTCGTGCGGTCGTGGGTGTCGCTGGCCGAGTCGACGGCGCTGATCTGGCTGGACGGGCGGCGGATTCCGCGCGAGGAGCTGGAGTTGCAGCTGGTGCACGACTTCGCCGCGCTGGCGGCGGTGAGTGCCGCGTACAACACGGAGATGGCGGGCATCGTGCTGCGGGTACTCGGCCAGGAGCCGGCGGACGGGCCGTTCGGCGAGCTGATGGACCGGCTCTCCGCCCTGGCCCCCGCCGTACCGGCCGTTCCCCCGCAGCGGCTGCCGTAGGGCGTGTCTCGAAAGTCCCGCCTGGCCGGGAACGTCCGGCACTCCCCCAAGCTCTCAACTTCGCTCGAGCAGGGGAGACCCCATCGCTCGCCGCGTTGTCGGTCGTCGGCGCAGCCCGCTGCGCTCTTTTCTCTTCTCTCCGTCTTGCGATCGCACGCACCGGACGCTCTCGACCCCGCCCTCCGGGCGGACGACGCCACTTTCGAAACACGCCCTGGGCGGCTCCGGGGGCGTGGCCGGCTCGCGCTAAATGAGCAGCTCGCCCTGGAGTGCGGCGGCCAGGCCCACTTCCGCGTTGTCCGTCCGGCCCCGTTCGAAGGCCCGCTGGTAGGCCGCGTCGCCGACGGCCTCGCGGGCCTGGCGTTCGCATGCCTCGCGCAGCGGTGCCAGCTCCGGGGTGCCGCGTTGCGGCTGGCCGACCATGCGCCAGTACACCTGTCCCGTGCCGTACACCCGGGCGGCGCGGGCGCCCGCGCCCTGGGCGGCCATCGCCGCGGCCAGGATGTCCAGGCCCAGCGCGATGCCGAAGCTGTCGCGCATGCGGTGCTTGCCCGCGAGCATCGAGCGGGCGTGGGCGGCGGAGGTCTTGGCGTCGCCCCGGAGCAGGGCGATCAGGGCGAGCTGGTAGTCGACATAGCTGCGGGTCCAGCACTCGTCCTGGGCCTCGCAGACCGCGCGCAGGACCGCGGCCGCCTCCGCGGCCTCGTCCAGCCGGCCGAGCCCGGTCAGGGCGAAGACCGTGATGAGCCGGCACCGCAGCCGGTAGGCCTTCTCCAGCGGGGTGGCGGTGCCGGTCGAGCGCAGGACCCGGTCGACCTCACGCAGGCCCGCCTCGGGACGGCCGGTCATCAGATCGGTGAGACCGCACAGATAGGCGGCGGCGAGGATGCCCTCGTCGGTGCCGTCGCGCGCCGCCTCCCTGGTGCACTCCCGGCCCAGCCGGCGGGCGGCCGGATAGTCGCCCTGGAGCATGACGGTGATGCCCAGCACCCACAGGGCGCGGGTGCGATGGGGGCCCTCGGCCGGTCCCGCGGCCAGGGCGCGCCGGGCGTACTCGCGGGTCTGCGGAAGATGGCCGCAGCAGCACCAGAAGAAGCCGATCCGTCCCGCCATCTCCTGGGCGGCCTCGGCGTCGTGGGCCAACAGGTGGTCGAGGGCGGCGCAGAGGTCGGCATGCACCTCGGCGATGCGGTGGTACCAGCTGATCTGGTCGTCGCCGGTCCAGCCGGCGTGGGCCTTGCGGGCCAGGCCGAGGAAGCAGGCGGCGTGCCGGTCGGCGGCGGCCCGTTCCTCGCCGAGTTCGGCGAGCCACATCCGTCCGTACTCGCGGATGGTGTCGAGCATGCGGTGCCGTGCGCCGTCCCGGCCGACGACGGACTTGGCGACCAGGCCGTTCAGCGCCCGGGACACCCCGCCCGCGGTGAGCGGTCCCCCGGCGCAGACCTCGCGGGCGGCGGCCTCGTCGAAGTCGCCGCGCAGGACGGTCAGTCGGGCCCAGAGCAGCCGTTCCAGCGGGGTGCACAGCTCATGGCTCCAGCCGATGGCGGTGCGCAGGGTGCGGTGGCGCGGCGGCCGGAGCGAGGCGTCGGCGGGTACGTCGAAGCGGGATCTGATCCGTGCGGCGACCTGCTCGACGGTGCCCCGGCCGAGGGCTCCCGCCGCGAGTTCGATGGCGAGCGGAATGCCTTCGAAGCGGCGGCAGATCTCGGCGGCGGCCTCCGCGTTGCCCGGCTCGTCGAGGGCGAGGCCCGGAGCCACCGCGGCCGCCCGGTCCCGGAACAGCGTCAGCGCGTCGGCCGCGCCCTCGACGGGCAGCGGGTCCACCTCGACGACCTGCTCGCCCCTGATGTCCAGGGGCTGCCGGCTGGTGGCGAGCACGGTGAGGCCGGGGGACGTGGTGAGGATCTCGCCGAGCAGGTGCGCGCAGGCGGAGCGCAGATGCTCGCACGAGTCGAGCACCAGCAGCAGTTCCTTGTCGACCAGCCATTCGCACAGCGCGTCGATGGGCATGCGCAGGGTGTGGTCGGAGAGCCCGACCGCGTCGGAGACGGTCGCGATGAGCAGTCCGTCGTCGTGGAGCGGTGACAGGTCCGCCCACCACGCGCCGTCGCGGTGGGCGGCAGCCGCCTGCCGGGCCGCGCGGACGGCGAGCCTGGTCTTGCCGACGCCGCCGCTGCCGGTGAGCGTGGTCAGCCGGTGCGTGGCGAGTGTGTGCTCCAGCCTGGCAAGTTCCGCTTTCCGTCCGACAAAGCTGCTTGTCTCCTCGGGGATGTTGCTCGCCATGGTCACCGTCGCCGAAACAGGTGGACCGGCCGGTCCCGGCCCCTGGTTCCGGTACGGAGCAGGCATACGAGGACGCCTGGCGTACCGGAAAGGGGCCGGGACCGGCCGGGGGTGGGAGTGCGCGCCGGGGGTGCGGTGCTGCGGCATTCCCCGACGGCTGCTGCCTCCCACCGTAGTCCCGTCATGGCTCAGTTCAGGGCAAACACCGCCGCAGTACGACCCGGGACGGTGAACCTTCCCGAACTCCTCTCGTACGAGGACTTCTTGACAGTAGGATCCGCGCCCGCAGCCTGGACCGGATGCAGTGCGTACTCCTTCCCCGCCAGCCCGGGTACCGTCTGGGTCTCGGTGTCGGGGGCCGCGTTGAGGACGACCACCAGCTTCCCGAGCCGCATGGTGATCACGCCCGGCTTCTCGTCCTTGCCGGAGAGCGGGAAGGACAGGGCGGACTGCACCTGCTCGGTGGTGGAGAGACCGAAGTCCTGCTCCGTGGAGCGGATGGTGAGCAGGTCCCGGTACGCGGCGGACGCGCCGTCGATCTGCGCGCAGCCGGGGCGGAGTGCGGCGTCGGCCAGCAGCGGCTCGGCGTAGGACCACTTGGTCTCGTTGTCGGCGGCCGGCGGCAGTCCGCGGCCGAAGCCGTTGCCGTCGCGGCAGTCCCAGTGCAGGGCGTTGAACCAGTCGCCGCTGTCGTACGAGTTGCGGTCCAGGGACTTGGAACGCAGCAGGTCGGTGCCCGCCTGGGAGAGCGAGGGCCCCTGCGAGAGGGTGGCCGTCGCCATGGCCAGGACCTGCGCGCGGGCCCGGTCGGCCGCCGAGGTGCCCGCCGGGAGTTTGAAGGCGAGCGCGTCGTAGAGCGACTCGTTGTCGTGGGCGTCCGCGTAGGCGAGGGCGTCGCCGGGGGCGGCGGCGTATCCGGCGGGGGCGCCGTTGTAGTCGACGCCGGAGCCCTTGACCGTGTTCCCGGCGGAGTCGGTGAAGGTGTAGTCGGCGAGGTTGCCGGTGAGTCCGACCTTGATCAGGTCCTGGTAGTGCAGCAGCCGGGCCTTCTGTTCGGCCCGCGTCCCGTTGCCGGCCGAGGTGTTGGGGTCGGTGTAGAGACCGGTGGCGAAGCCCTGCACGCCCGGGTCCTCGTCGAAGGGGCTGCCGCCCCGTACGGCGTCGCGGGCCCGGTCGGAGAAGGTGGCGATGCCGGTGCCGGCCATGTTCTTCTGGGTGGCCTGGACGAAGCGGGCGTCGTCGGCGATCTCGCCGAAGTTCCAGCCCTCCCCGTACAGGATGATCTTCTTCCCGTCGACGCCGTCCTTCGCCGGGGTCAGCGCGTCCAGCGCCTTGCGGACGGCGAGGATGTTGGCCTTGGGGTGGTGGCCCATCAGGTCGAAGCGGAAGCCGTCGACCTTGTACTCCTTGGCCCAGGTGACGACCGATTCGACGACCAGCTTGCCCATCATGGTGTTCTCGGGTGCCGTGTTGGCGCAGCAGGTGGAGGTGGCGACGGTGCCGTCGTCCAGCAGCCGCTGGTAGTAGCCGGGCACGATCCGGTCGAGTACGGACTTGTCGTCCTGGCCGGAGGCGACGGTGTGGTTGTAGACGACGTCCATGACGGTGCGCAGCCCCGCGCCGTTCAGCCCCTGCACCATCTGCCGGAACTCGACGGTGCGCCGGGTGCCGTCCGGGTCGGAGGCGTAGGAGCCCTCCGGGACGGTGTAGTGCAGCGGGTCGTAGCCCCAGTTGAAGCCGTCCTTCGCCGCGGCCTTCGCCACGCAGGCCTGCTGTTCCCCGGAGTCGGGGGCGTACACCGACAGGTCGCAGGCCGGTTTCTGCTGTGCGGACCTCTTCTCGGGAATGGTGCCGATGTCGAAGGCGGGCAGCAGATGGACGTAGGAGGTGCCGGAGTCCGCGAGCCGCTTGAGGTGCTTCATCCCGTCGGAGCCGGTGTCGGTGAGGGCGAGGTACTCGCCGGGGTGCTTCGAAGTGCGGTCCGCGATCGAGAAGTCGCGGATGTGCAGCTCCTGGATCTGGGCGTCGCGCAGCGGCACGGCGGCGGGCTTGCGCAGTCCGGACCAGCCCTTCGGGGCGAGGGCCGGGTCGTCGAGGTCGACGACGAGGCTGCGCGCGGAGTCCGTGGTCAGGGCGGTGGAGTAGGGGTCGGTGACCTTGTTGGTGACCATCCTCCGGACGGTGGGCGCCCAGACGTCCACCACGTAGCGGTAGGGCTTGCCCTTCCACTGCCCCGTGCCCGTGACGGACCAGACGCCCGTGCGGTCGTCGCGCCGCATCGGGACGTTCTTCCCGTCGAGTTCGAGGGCGACGGTACGCGCGGTGGGTGCCCAGACGGACAGGGTGGGGCGGCCGCGGTGGTCGAAGACCGGGCCGAGCGAGGCCCCGGCCGCGTTCTTCCCGTACAGGTCGTCGAGCACGCCCGCGCTCTGCACGCCGGTGGCCGCGAGCAGGGCGCCGTTGGCGGCGCGCTGGGTGGCGATCAGCTGGCCGCGCAGCGCGTCACGGACCCGGTCCCGGTCCCGGACGTCGACGGTGAACGCCGGGTAGTCCTTGAGGTTCGGGTGCTTCGCCTTCTGTGCGTCGGTCAGCGCGGAGGGAGTGAGCCGCAGCCACCGGCCCTCGTCGGAGAGCGCCCCGTCGACGACGGAGATCCCGCCGCGTGGTGCGTACACGAGCTGCTGGCTGGTGGCCCCGGTTGCCTTCACCTTCCATACGACGGTGTCGGCGTCGATCCACCGCGCCTCGGCCCTGCCGAGGTCGGGGGCGGGCACGCCGCCGGCCTGGGGCAGCAGGTAGCCGGGCGTGGCGCCGAGCATCCAGACCTCGTGCCCGTAGGTGGCGATGTCGAGCGACTGGTCGCTGGGGAGGTCCTTCTCGTCACCCTTGTGCAGGATGTAGCTGAGCGAGGTGGCGCCGTCGGTGAGCGGCACCTCGAAGGTGACGCCGGAGGCGTCCTTCTTCACCGGCTGGAGCGGCTCGGCCCAGTCGGTGGGGTCCTTGGCGCCGGTCCAGGTGTGCAGCCCCCAGCCGTCGTAGTCGCCGTCGGGCCGGTAGTAGTGCAGTACGGCCTTGGTGGTGTCCTGCGGCGGGTAGGCGCCGTCGGGGGCCGTGTCGGCCTGGCCGTCCTCGCCCTGCTCGATCCAGACCTGTCCGGTCCTGGCGAGTTCGACGGTTCGCTGCGGCCCGTCGGCGGTGCCGTCCTTCTCGACGGTGTACGGGACGGTGGACGCGCCCTCGTCGAGTTCGAGCCAGGCGAAGGCCCCGTAGGCGTCGCGCCCGGTGAAGCCGGCTGTCGTGTCGCCGGACCTGAGCTTCCAGCCGTCGTAGTCGCCGTCCGCGCGCTTGTAGTGGACCACGGCGTAGTCGCGCTGGACGGCCACCGGCTTCGTTTCGGCCGGGGCCTGTCCCGCGGTGGTCGCGGCGAGGGCGCTCGCGGTGCGGCCGGCGCGGTCGACGACGACCGCCTTGTAGCGCAGCGGCGTTCCGGCCGCCACCTTGTCGTCCAGGTGCTGGGTGACCTTGTACGGGGCGTGGTCGGCCGAACCGAGCGTGACCCACTTGCCGTTGCCGGTCTGTGCGGCGAAGACCACGCGGTTCAGCTGCCCGCCGTCCACGTCGGCGGAGAGCTCCACGGTGCCGGTTGCTCCGGCGGCGGGTGCCTTCAGGGTGATCGAGGGCTTGGTGGCGGGAGCGCCCATCGGCTTGTGGGCGCGCAGCACGAGGCTGGAGAGGGCGGGCACGGTGACGGTGATCTTCTTGTCGGCGCCGCTGCGGATGGTGGCCGAACCGCCGTACAGCGTACGGAAGTCCATGCCGGCCGATGCGGTGGGCAGCTCGACGGTGCTCGGGGCGGCGGCGTTGTTGGCGGCCACGAGGTACTCGTACGGCTTCTCGGGGTCCGTGCGGGAGAAGGCGTGGACGGAGCCCTGTGCGTACCGCTCGGTCTGGACACCGTCGCGCAGCGCCGGGTGCTTCCTGGTGAGTTCGGAGAGCGCGGCAATGTTCCGGTACAGCGGGTGCTTCGTGTCGTAGGCGTCGGCGGCGTGGGTGCGGTCGGTGCCCAGTTCGTCGTCGTCGAGGTAGTCGGCGGTCTTCGAGGCGAACATGGTCTGCCGGGCGTCCCGGTCGCCGCCCGCGCCGGTGAAGCCCTGCTCGTCGCCGTAGTAGACGACGGGGTTCCCGCGGCCGAGGAACATCAGCTCGTTGGCGAGCTCCGCGCGCCGGACGAGTTCCGCATCGCCGGCCTTCGGGTTGTCCTGCTTCAGGAACGCCCCGATGCGGCCCATGTCGTGGTTGCCGAGGAAGGTCACCTGTTCGTAGGCGTTGGCCCTGTCGGTGGTGTAGCGGTAGTCGTCACCGAAGACCGCTGCGAGCTTCGCGGCCGGGGCACCCTGCGAGGCGTACTGGCGTGCCGCCTCCTGGAAGGGGAAGTCGAGCGTGGCGTCGAGCCGGCCCCGGGTGACGTAGGGCGAGGTGACGGCGGTGTCGGCGGAGTAGACCTCGCCGAACATGAAGAAGTCCTCGCGGCCGTGCTCGGCCGCGTAGGTGTCCAGGGCGGTCGCCCACTGGGTCCAGAAGTCCAGGTCTACGTGTTTGACGGTGTCGATCCGGAAGCCGTCGATGCCGAAGTCCCGGACCCACTTCTTATAGATCTTCTCCATGCCGGAGACGACCTCGGGCCGCTCGGTCCACAGGTCGTCCAGCCCTGAGAAGTCGCCGTAGGCGGCGGACTCGCCGGCGAAGGTCGAGTCGCCGCGGTTGTGGTACATCGTCGGGTCGTTGAGCCAGGAGGGGACCTTGGTCCCGGTGTTCTTCGGGGTGTACGGGAACGAGTCCGCGTCCACCTTCGCCAGGCCCTTGGCGTCGTCGAACGGGCGGCCGTCCTTGTCCAGGTACGGGTAGGCGCCCTTCGGCCGGTAGCCGTAGGCCTTCTCGGCGTAGTCGACGGTGTCCGCGGTGTGGTTGGTGATGACGTCGAAGAAGACCTTCATGCCCTTGGCGTGGGCCCTGTCGATCAGCTTCGACAGGTCGGCGTTGGTGCCGAAGTGCGGGTCGACCTGTGTGAAGTCGGTGATCCAGTAGCCGTGGTAGCCGGCCGAGGCGTCCTTCTCCGTGCCCTGGACGGGGCGGTTCTTGAAGATCGGGGCGAGCCAGATGGCGGTGGTGCCGAGGCCCTTGACGTAGTCGAGCCGGTCGGTCAGGCCCTTGAGGTCACCGCCCTGGTAGAAGCCCTTGTCCGTGGGGTCGTAGCCGGTGTCCAGGCGTGAACCGGTGAGCCCGCCGCGGTCGTTGGAGGCGTCTCCGTTCGCGAACCGGTCGGGCATGACGAAGTAGAACTGTTCGCGCGTCAGATCGTGGCGTGCGGGTTCGGCGGCCAGCCGGGCGTCCGAGGGCGGGCCAGGGGGCCTCGGCGCGGCGGACGCGGTTGCCGCCGGGACGACGGGGAGGAGCGCCGCGCAGAGTGCGGCGACGGCTCCACGTCTGAGGGTGGAACGGGACACGGGCTGGGTCTCCTTGTGTGCGGGTGGGGGTTCTCGGGGGTGGGTGGGATGGTCGGGTGCGGGGTGGGGCGGGGCCCGCCAGGGCGTCTCCTCGGACGACGCAGACTCGTCCGGCACCCGCGCGTGAGCCGCTTCATCACTGCGTCGTCCTGCGGGGATCGTCCTGGTACGTCCCCGCCCCCGGTCGCCGCACATCACGGGCCGGGGGCGCCGCGATCGGACGGCGGTGCACCGGGAGGGGACGCATCGGGGCGATCGCCGAAGCGTGAAGCGGCAGGAGCACTGCGTGCGGTGCGTCCGCGTCACCCGAGGAGACGCCCCGATGCGTCCCCGGACCCCGGGTTCCCTGTGGGACCGGTCGTACGGGTCAGCCGGCGGTCGCGCAGGTACGGGCGTTCACCTGGAGCGCCACCGCCGTGTTCGCGCCCAGGGTCGCGGTGAACCGGCCCGAGCCGTTCACCGTGACGCCGTTGCCGGACTGGATGTCGCAGTAGTCACCGGCGGGCAGCGAGGTCTGGAACGTACGGGTCAGCGAGGAGCCCTCGTGGTTGATCGCGACGTACGCCTTGGAGCCGCGGCCGAACGCGATCCGGTCCCCGCCGTCGTCCCACCAGTCGGTGACGGACTCGCCGCGCGCCGTGTTGCGGAAGCCGACCATGGAGGAGATCTCGGGCCAGGCGTGCTGGCACTTCCATCCGTCGCTGTAACAGGCGTTCACCGTTCCGCCGCCCGGCGGGCCCGCGTCCTTGTCGGACCACTCGTAGCCGGAGTGGACATCGGGCGAGCCGTACGGCCAGGCCAGCATGAAGACCTGGGCGAGGGTGTAGGTGGCGCCGTCCTTGTAGTTCAGCGTGTCGCCGCCGCGCTCGGTGTCGTGGTTGTCGACGAAGACCGCGGCCTTCGACGAGGGCATGAAGCCCCAGCCCTCGCCGTAGTTCTTCAGATGGGCGAGGTTCTCGTTGTTGAAGACCTGCTTGAGGCCACGGGCGTAGCGGAATTCCTGGACGTCCCCGGTGCCGGTGTACTCGTCGGGCTGGACGGCCTCGCCCGCGCCGTATATCGCCTCCTGCTTCCAGTGGACGTCCGGGTCGCTCAGCCGTGACTTGATGTCCGCCAGGTCGGCGGCGGGCATGTGCTTGGCCGCGTCGATCCGGAAGCCGTCCACACCCAGGGAACGCAGGTCGTCCAGGTAGGCGGCGATCCGGCCGCGTACCCAGTCCTCGCCGGTGTCCAGGTCGGCGAGGCCGACGAGTTCGCAGTTCTGGACGTTGGCGCGGTCCTGGTAGTTGCTGATCTGCGCGGTGCAGTCGTCCATGTCGGCGGCGGAGTAGACACCGGGGTAGTCGTACTTGGTGTACGAGGAGCCGCCGGTGCCGGTGCCCGATCCGGCCGACATGTGGTTGATGACCGAGTCGGCGACCACCTTGACGCCGGCGCTGTGGCACGTGCTGATCATGTTGGCGAAGGAGGCGCGGTCGCCGAGCCGTCCGGCGATCCGGTAGCTGACGGGCTGGTACGAGGTCCACCACTGGCTGCCCTGTATGTGCTCCTGGGGCGGCGAGACCTGCACGTAGCCGTAGCCGGCCGGGCCGAGCGAATCCGTGCACGCCCTGGCCACGGAGTCGAACTTCCACTCGAAGAGAACGGCGGTGACGTCCTTGTCTCCGGGGGCGGCGGCCTGGGCGGTCGAGGTGGGGGCCACGAGGGCGGCGACGCCTGATGCCAGGGCGAGCGCCGCGGACAGTGGTCTGCGTGCCATGCTTCCTCCTGCTGTGGGGGGAAATGCGGGTGACGGTGCAGCCTCACATGGCAACGCGCCCTGCCTTCAAGGCTCCTGAAGGTTCTTGCTGCAAGAATGCAAACCTTGCCGCGACGCCGACCGTACGAGCCCGTCAGTCCCTGGTCAACCCTTTGGACACCGCCCGCTCACATCCAGGAAATACGGCAGTTTTCTTCCTGCAAGCACTTACGCAAAACATTGCAGTGCTGTTAAGTTCCTCCCGACTCCGGTCCGGTCGGCCGGGGTTCCGGCGACCCCGGACCCCACGCGCCCGGCCGACCGGGCCGGTCGCGACAAGAGAGGCACCCGGAATCGCCCGCTCCCCGCCGGCCCATTCAGGGCCGACTCCCGGTGCCTCTCCTGTACGCCCGGACCGGCCCGCGGGCCTCAGAGGCTCCCCGGATCGCCGCGGTGGATCCCCGTACCACCAGCTCCGGCTGGAACACGTACTCCGTACGCTGCACCGGACTGCCGCCGATCTCCTCCAGCAGGGCGCTCACCGCTGCCGCCGCCATCGCCTGCACGGGCTGACGCACCGTCGTCAGCGGCGGATCGGTGAACGCGACGAGCTGCGAATCGTCGAAGCCCACCACCGACACCTCGCGCGGCACACCGAGCCCGCGTTCCCGGGCCGCACGCACCACACCCAGCGCCATCAGGTCACTGCCGCAGACGATGCCCGTACACCCCTGGTCGAGCAGCGCACCCGCCGCGACCTGGCCGCCCTCGACGCTGAACAACGTGGGGCAGACGAGGAGTTCGGCCTCGGTGCGCTCCAGGCCCAGCAGGTTCACCGAGGCGTCCAGGAAGCCCTCGCGCTTGCGGCGGGACGGCACATAGCGCTGCGGCCCGATCGCCAGACCGATCCTGCTGTGGCCGAGCTCGGCGAGGTGCCCGACGGCCATGCGCACGGCGGCGGAGTCGTCCGGCGAGACGAACGGGGCGCTGATCCGTTCGTTGTAGCCGTTGATCAGGACGAACGGAACGCCGCGTTCGGTGAGCGCGGCATAGCGGGCCGGGTCGGCCGACATGTCGGCGTGCAGCCCGGAGATGAAGACGATCCCGCCGACGCCGCGCTCGACGAGCTGCTCGACGAGCTCGTCCTCGGTGGCGCCGCCGGGCAGCTGGGTGCAGAGCACCGGGGTGTAACCGTGCCCGGCCAGCACCTGCTCGACGGACTGCGCGAACGCCGGGAAGATCGGGTTGGTGAGCTCGGGCGTCACCAGTCCGATCAGCCCGGCGCTGCGCCTGCGCAGCCGCACGGGACGTTCGTAACCGAGAATGTCCAGCGCCGCGAGCACCCGCTGCCGGGTGGGGTCCGCCACGCCGGGTTTCCCGTTGAGCACCCGGCTGACGGTCGCCTCGCTGACCGCTGCCTGACCGGCGATGTCCGAGAGCCTCGGCGCACCGCCGGCCCCGGGGCCTCCCTTCCGGATCTTGCCCGGCTCGTCCGGATGGGTGGTCCTGGGCAGGGGGACGGTCACACCGTCCACCACACCGTGGTGTCCGCGGGCAGCTCGATCTCGGCGCCGTCGGTGACGACCGGGCTGCTGGACACCAGGACGGTGCCGCGCACCGGGATGCGCACCGGGCGGCCCGTCGTGTTGACGGTGCAGACGAAGCCGGGGCGGGCGAAGATCAGCAGCCCCTCAGGGGCCTTGAGCCATTCCACCGCCGTTCCGGCGCCGAGCCCCGGGTGCGCCCGGCGGGCAGCGATCGCGGACCGGTAGAGCTCCAGCGTCGAGCCGGCCGCGCCGGTCTGCGCCTGGACGCTCAGCTCGCCCCAGCCGTCCGGCTGGGGCAGCCAGCTGCCGCCGTCGCCGAAGCCGTACGAGCTGCCGTCGCGGGTCCACGGGATCGGCACCCGGCAGCCGTCGCGGAAGCCGTCCTGGCCCTCCGCGCGGAAGAACGACGGATCCTGACGGACCTCGTCGGGCAGGTCGGTGACGTCGGGCAGACCGAGCTCCTCGCCCTGGTAGACGTAGGCGGAGCCGGGCAGTGCCAGCATCAGCAGGGTGGCGGCGCGGGCCCGGCGCAGGCCCAGCTCGCGGTCGCCGGCCTCGCGGATCTGGGTGCCGAGGCCGGGCGGGTTGGCGAACCGGGTGGCGTGCCGGGTCACGTCGTGGTTGGAGAGCACCCAGGTGGTGGGGGCGCCGACCGGGCGCATCGCGTCGAGCGAGGTGTCGATGACCTTGCGGAGCTCGGCCGCGTCCCAGGCGGTGGAGAGGTACTGGAAGTTGAACGCCTGGTGCATCTCGTCGGGGCGTACGTAGTTGGCGGTGCGCTCGACCGTGGGGGTCCATGCCTCGGCGACGAGGACGCGCCCGCCCGTCGCCCACCACCGCCCATCCGGCGAAGGCCCTTCGGGCCCCTTCTTCTCGGGGTACTCGTCGAGGATGGTGCGCCAGGAGCGGTAGATCTCGTGCACCCCGTCCTGGTCGAAGAACGGCATGACGTCGTTGCCGAGCAGCTTGAGCTGGTCGTGGCTGCCGAGGTCGGGCAGGCCGGCGGCCTTGACGAGGCCGTGGGCGACATCGACCCGGAAGCCGTCGACGCCCATGTCGAGCCAGAAGCGCAGGATCGAGCGGAACTCGTCGGCGACGGCCGGGTGCTCCCAGTTGAAGTCGGGCTGCTCGGGCGCGAAGAGGTGGAGGTACCAGTCGCCCGGGGTGCCGTCAGGGTCGGTGGTCCGGGTCCAGGCGGGGCCACCGAAGATGGACTCCCAGTCGTTGGGCGGCAGTTCGCCGTCCGTGCCCTTGCCGGGGCGGAAGTGGTAGCGCTGACGCAGCGCGGAGCCGGGGCCTTCGGCGAGCGCGCGCTTGAACCACTCGTGCTGGTCGGAGGAGTGGTTGGGCACCAGGTCCACGATGATCCGCAGGCCCAGGCCGTGGGCGTCCCGGATCAGCGCGTCGGCGTCCAGCAGCGTGCCGAACACCGGGTCGATGGCACGGTAGTCGGCGACGTCGTAGCCCGCGTCGGCCTGCGGGGAGGCGTAGAACGGGCTGAGCCAGACCGCGTCCACACCGAGGTCCTTGAGATAGGGGAGTCTGCCGCGTACGCCTGCGAGATCGCCCATGCCGTCGCCGTTGCCGTCGGCGAAGCTCCGTGGGTAGACCTGGTAGATCACCGCGTCCTGCCACCAGCCGGTCTGGTGGGCCGGAGCGTCGCCGGACGTGCCGGTGGTGGGGGCAGCGAGGTGCTGGGTCATGTCGTCCCTGAGGTGTCGGGGTGGGAGGCGGCACCGGGACCGGGTCGGGACACCGGTGGCCGCCGTGACTTGGTGCGTGCGGGTCGTGCGGGGTGTGCCGGCTCAGAGGCTGTCGGGTGCCCTCGGATCGGGACGCGGACGCGGTCCGGTGCGTGCGATTCCGAGGCGGAGGAGTCGGGCGGACGGGGGCTGCCCTCCTTGAGCGGAGCCGAGAGCTCGGGGAAGGAGTCCCGGCCCCGACGGCAACGCGGGAAGCGTGCGTGCCGGGGCGTGGCCGCCCGGTCAAAGGTCACCCGACAGCCCCTCAGCCCTTGACGGCTCCGGCGGACATGCCGGTGACCAGGTGGCGCTGGGCGAAGAGGAAGACCAGGGCCGCGGGTATCGCGATCAGCACGGACGCCGCGGTCATCGGCCCCCACTGGGCTCCGTACTGGTTGACGAAGAGCTGCAGTCCGCCCGCGAGGGTGAGGTTGTCCTCACCGACCATGAAGGCGGAGGCGTACGCCACTTCGCCCCAGGCGGTGATGAAGGAGTAGAACGCCGTGACGGCGAGGCCGGGCTTGGCGAGCGGCAGGACGAGCCGCCAGAACGTGCCGAACGGGGTGAGACCGTCGACCTGGCCCGACTCGTCGATCTCGCGCGGGATGGTGTCGAAGAAGCCCTTCATCATCCAGGCGCAGAACGGGACCGAGATGGTGAGGTAGGTGATGACGAGACCGGCCGGCTGATTCAGCAGCCCCATGCCCGCCATGATGTTGTAGATCGGCACGATGAGGACGGCCACCGGGAACATCTGGGTGACCAGGAGCGTCCACATCAGCCCGCGCTTGCCGGGGAAGCGGAAGCGGCTGACGGCGTAGCCGGTGGAGGCGGAGACGATGACACCGAGGAGCGTGGTGAGCCCCGCGACGAGCAGGGAGTTGCCGAACCAGGTGAGGAACTTCGTGTTCTGGATCAGGTTCGTGTAGTTCTGGAACGTCGTCTCTTTGAAGAAGTCCGTGGTGGTGGCGTACGCGGCGGGCTTCAGCGAGGTGAGCAGGACCCACAGTACGGGGAAGACGGCGATCACGGACGCCACGATGAGCGTGAGGTGCAGCGCGACGGAGGCGATCGGCGAACGCTCGCCGCGCAGCCGGACCTTGCGTGCGGCGGGGGCGGCGGTTGCGGGGGCGGTGGTCACCAGTCGTCTCCCTGGGTGCGCAGGACTCGCCGGTAGACGGCGGCGAAGATCAGCAGGAGTACGAGGATCAGTACGCCCCAGGTGGAGGACTGTGCGAAGTCGCGCGGGCTGATCTCGAAGGAGAACTTGTACGCCTGGGTCACCAGGATCTGGGTGGCCTCCCCGGGTCCGCCGCGGGTCAGCAGGAAGATCACCGGGAACATGTTGAAGGTCCAGATGGTGGAGAGCAGGATCACCGTGGTGGAGACCGGCCGCAGTCCGGGCAGCGTGATGTGGCGGAAGCGCTGCCAAGCGGTGGCGCCGTCCATCTCGGCGGCCTCGTAGTGCTCGCCGGGGATCGACTGCAGCCCGCCGAGCAGGGCGACCATCATGAACGGCACACCGAGCCAGACGTTGACGGCGATGACGGAGAACTTCGCCCAGGTGGGGTCGTTCAGCCACGGTATGCCGTCGATCCCCCCGCCGGAGAGGATCTTGTTGAGCAGCCCGCGGTCCTCGTTGTAGAGGAAGCGCCAGGCGAAGACGGAGACGAAGCCGGGGATGGCCCAGGGCAGGATGAGCGCCATCCGGTACGCGGAGCGGCCGGCGATGCGGCGGTTGAGGATGTTGGCGAGGGCCATGCCGAGGCAGAAGGTGATGGCCACACAGGAGACCGTCCACACCAGGGTCCAGCCGAGCGTGCCGAGGAACTGGTCGCCCGTGAGGGCGTCGGCGTAGTTGTCCAGGCCCACGAACTCGTACGTGGCGGGCATGTGGTTGACGCCGATGGACCGTTCGACGTTGCGCTCGTTGGCGTCGGTCATCGACAGGTAGATGCCGCGGACCAGTGGATACCCGATGATCACGCCGATCACGACGACGACCGGGGCAACCATGGTCCAGGCGTACCAGTGGGTCGACAGGGCCCGTCGGA
The DNA here is from genome assembly GCF_053594575.1 of Streptomyces sp. NPDC001880. Taxonomy (NCBI): domain Bacteria; kingdom Bacillati; phylum Actinomycetota; class Actinomycetes; order Kitasatosporales; family Streptomycetaceae; genus Streptomyces; species Streptomyces sp. NPDC001880. The sequence goes on along the minus strand of NZ_JBSFET010000067.1, from coordinate 16,134 downwards.
TCCTGCTCGGCGGCGGTGGGTTGCCAGTACCGCGGCTCCGGCCGCGGGCGACGTCGTCGCCCGCGGCCTTCACCACCGACTGGCTGGTGTGGACAGCCATCAGCCGGCCTGCCTTCCTGTTACTTCCAGCCCTTGAGGAGCTTGCGGTAGGAGTCGCCGGTCGTCTTGACGGCCTTCTCCGGCGAGGTCTGGCCGGTGAGGACCTTGGTGTACTCGGTGACGAGCGGGGCGAAGAGGCTGCCGGTCTCCGGGATCCAGGGGCGCTCGACGGCGGTCTCGACGACGGGCTTGAAGAAGCCGACGATCTCGTTGTCGACGACGTCCTGCCGGGCGTAGGCGGAGGTGCGGGTCGGCAGGAGGCTCAGCTCCTTGGTGACCTTGGCCTGGGTCTCGGCGGACGTCATGTAGTCGACGAAGGCGTAGGAGGCGTCGAGGTTCTTGGAGCCCGCGTAGACGGCGAGGTTGTGACCGCCCTGCGGGGCGCCCTGCGCGGCGGAGCCGGCCGGGACCGGGGCGACGCCCAGGTTGGCCTTGTCCTTGAACTCCTTGCCGGCGTAGGTGTCGGCGACGGCCCAGGGGCCGTTGATCATCATGGCGACCTTGCCGTCCTTGAAGGACGCCTGCATGTTCTCCCAGCCGTCCGTGGCATCGGTCTTGGCGGCACCCGAGTCGACGAGGTCCTTGACGACCTTCATCGCCTTGACGCCCTGGGGGTTGTCGATGGTGACGGACTTGGCGGAGGGCTCGACCATGTCGCCGCCCTCGCCGTACAGGAAGGAGAGGAACCAGTAGGCGTCGTCGCCACGCAGGTACATACCGGTCTTGCCGGTCTTGTCCTTGATCTTCTTGGAGACGCTCTTCAGCTCGTCGACGGTCTTGGGGACCTCGACACCGGCCTCCTTGAAGATCTTCTTGTTGTAGAAGATGCCCATGGAGTCGATGACCTGCGGCACCGCGTACGTCTTGCCCTTGTACTCGGTGGACGCGGCGGCCTGCTTCAGGAAGTCGCCCGAGTCCTTCAGCGCGGCCGTGCCGTCGAGCGGGGCCAGGTAGCCGAGATCGGCGAACTCGGGGGTCCAGGCGACCTCGGAGCGGATGACGTCGGGGGCGTCGGAGCCGGACTGGGCCGCGTTCTTGAACTTGTTCTGCGCGTCGCCGAACGGCACGTTGACGTACTTGACCTGGACCTTCGGGTGCTTCTTGGTGAAGTCCTCGGCGATCTTCTTGAAGACCTTGTCCTCGCTGCCCGCGGTGGAGGTGTCCCACCACGTCACCGTGCCGGAGAGCTCGCCCGAGCTCTTGCTCGTGCCGTCGGACTCGTTGTCGCTGCCGCAGGCGGTCGCCGCGAGCGCCAGGGCCGCGACCAGGGCGGTGGCCGTTATGCCACGTCGCATCTGAACTCCTTCAACTGCCGTACCGCTCCGTCGCGGCGCCGGGTCGACGAGAACGTAACAAGGATGAAAGAACGCCGAAAGAGTTTGCGGAAGATTTCTGCAAGCTCCGACGATCGTTACACTCGCGTGTCCTCACGGTTGCCGTCAAGCCCCTTGACGCCCTACGTCGCCCCCTGGCAACAGCTGGCCGCAATCCTCTACCCGCACGGTGCGACGATCGGACCGCCGTCCGCAAACCCGGTTCGCAAGAGATTGCAAGAAGTTGCCGGGAATCCACCACGGGCCGCCACAGGAGTGCGGCCGTCCGATTCATGCGCCTGGTGGGCAATCCGACATACGCCCGGTACAGTCCACTTCCATGACCGCACGGCTTGCCGATATCGCAACTCAGGCGGGGGTCAGCGAAGCGACGGTCAGCCGCGTACTGAACGGCAAGCCCGGTGTTGCAGCGGCCACCCGCGAATCCGTTCTCGCCGCGCTCGACGTTCTCGGCTACGAACGGCCCGTACGGCTGCGCAGGCGCAGCGCGGGGCTGGTCGGGCTGATCACGCCCGAGCTGGAGAACCCCATCTTTCCCGCCCTGGCCCAGGTGATCGGCCAGGCGTTGACGCGGCAGGGCTACACACCGGTACTGGCGACCCAGACCCCCGGCGGCTCCACCGAGGACGAGCTGACCGAGATGCTGGTCGACCGCGGCGTATCGGGCATCATCTTCGTCTCCGGGCTGCATGCCGACACCTCGGCCGACATGCAGCGCTATGAGCAACTGCGGGCCAAGGGTGTCCCGTTCGTCCTGGTCAACGGCTTCTCACCCAAGGTCCAGGCGCCGTTCATCTCTCCGGACGACCGGGCGGCGATGCGGCTCGCGGTGACGCATCTGGTGTCGCTGGGGCATCAGCGGATCGGTCTGGCGGTCGGCCCGAAGCGGTTCGTGCCGGTCCTGCGCAAGATCGAGGGCTTCCGCGCCACGATGCAGGAGCAGTTGAACCTCGCACCGGACGAGGTGGAGGAGCTGATCCAGCATTCGCTGTTCACTCTGGAGGGTGGACAGGCCGCGGCGTCGGCACTGATGGAGCGGGGCTGCACGGCGGTGGTGTGCGCGAGCGACATGATGGCGCTCGGCGCGATCCGGGCCGCCCGCCGGCTGTCGATGGATGTGCCGCGCGATCTGTCGGTGGTCGGCTACGACGACTCGCCGCTCATAGCGTTCACCGATCCGCCGCTGACCACGATCCGTCAGCCGGTGACGGCGATGGGGCAGGCCGCCGTGCGTACGCTCCTGGAGGAGGTCGGCGGCACACCCGCCCCGCACAGCGAGTTCGTCTTCATGCCCGAACTGGTCGTTCGCGGTTCAACGGCCGCTGGTCCCGGGCCCGCTCCGGCCGTCACCGCCTGACCCGCCCAGGATCCCACGCCCGTTCCCGGCGCGCAGTTCGGGCCCTCGTTCCCGGCACGTGTGATGTGCGGTCCGGACCCGGCGGGAGGATCATCGGGCAGAGGGGCAATTTCTGGCAGACTCTGTGCCTATGGGCGAATCGAGCGTGACGTCACAGGAAGGCCGGTCGGAGGCCACCCCGTCACCCGTCGTGGACGAGGCGGCCCCCGCGGCGAACCCGAAGCGGAACACCGGACGGCGCAACAGCGGCCCGGCGAGACTGCGTTCCCTGCGCTGCCCCCGCCGACCGCGCATCTGGTTCGAAGTCCTGCTCGTGGCGGCCAGTTACTGGGTGTACTCGCTGGTGCGCAACGCCGTCCCGGAGCAGCGGGCCGCCGCCCTGCGCAACGCCGACTGGATCTGGTCGGCCGAGAAGCATCTGGGCATCGCCGTGGAGCAGACGGTCAACCACGCGGTGAATTCCGTGACATGGCTGATCGTCTCGATGAACTACTACTACGCGACACTGCACTTCGTCGTCACCGTCTGCGTACTGGTGTGGCTGTTCCGCTGCCACCCGGGCCGTTACGCGGCGGCCAGGCTGACCCTGTTCGCGACGACCGGTGTGGCGCTGCTCGGTTACTATCTGTATCCACTGGCGCCGCCCCGCCTGATGAACGGCGGCCACTTCGTCGACACCGTCCTGGTCCATCACACCTGGGGTTCGATGGCCTCGGGCAACTTCAAGAACATGTCGAACCAGTACGCGGCGATGCCGTCGATACACATCGGCTGGTCGCTCTGGTGCGGTCTGACCGTCTTCGCACTGGCCTCCGCGCCCTGGGCGCGCATCCTGGCCCTGCTCTACCCGACGCTGACCCTGGTCGTCATCGTGTCGACCGGCAACCACTTCTGGCTGGACGCGCTGGGCGGCACGGCCTGCCTGGCCTTCGGTTGCGCGGTGTCGTACGCCTGGTACGGCTCGCTGCCGCACCACCTCCCGAAGCGGGTGCCTCTGCCGGGCGGGAGGGCGCGGCTGGCCTGCCTGTCCGCGAGTGCGCCGGTCCGGCCGCGGCCCCCGGCGGCGGACACGGCGGCGGGCCGCCGCTGAGGCAACTGCTCGGCGGTGACCGGCTCGGTGTCAATGCCCCGGGCAGCCTCCACGGCCGGGCCGTGACCGGCACCTGTCGTACGTCGAAGTGGGCGATCGGCCGGTCCGGACCCAGCGCCAGGCGCGCCCCGGCGTCGAACGGGGCGCCGCCGATGGCGTCCTCGATCAGGGCCGGGTCGACGGGTCGGCCGCCGAAGGCGCGGCGCGCAGCCGGTCGAGGTCACGGACCGCGGTGAGGTCCGTGCCGGTGGCCGTCTCCAGGCCCCGGACGGGGTGGCTGTGCGCGTCGACCGGGCCGGGCCGTGAGGGTGGCCCCGGACAGGCCGATGCGGCTCCCTGCCGTTGCCGCGCCGGTCGCGCAGCCCGGCCCCTCGTCGCCGACCGCGGTGATCGCCCGTCCCCGGCCGCCACGCGACAGTGGCCTCCGGCCGGACCGGATCGAGGGTGCGGACACGGGCTCCGGTGACGAGGAGGTCGGCTGCGGACGTCGTGGGGCCTTGGACGGTGGTGGCACGCGTCCCGTCTCACGCCCCGTAGAACCGCTCCTCCACCACCGCCCGCGCCCGCCGCGTGATCCGCCGGTAGTCGTCCAGCATGTCCCCGACATGCCCCGGCTCGTACCCCAAGTACCGCCCCACCGCAGTGAGTTCACGCGGACCCGACGGGAAGGTGTCGCCCGGCCGGCCGCGCACCAGCATCACCGCGTTGCGCACCCGGGTCGCCAGCACCCACGCCTCGTCCAGCGTCTGCGCGTCCTCGCCGGAGATCAGCTCCGCGGCGCAGGCCGCGGCCAGCGCCTCGCGGGTGCGGGTCGTCCGCAGCCCCGGTTCCGCCCAGCCGTGCTGCATCTGCATCAGCTGGACCGTCCACTCGACGTCACTCAGCCCGCCGCGTCCCAGCTTGGTGTGGAGCGTCGGATCGGCGCCGCGCGGCAGCCGCTCGGACTCCATCCGGGCCTTCAGGCGCCGGATCTCGCGGACCGCGTCCTCACCCAGGCCCTCCATCGGATAGCGCAGCGGATCGATCAACTCGATGAATTCGCGGCCGAGTTCGGCGTCGCCCGCGACCGGCTCGGCACGCAGCAGCGCCTGACTCTCCCAGACCAGCGACCAGCGCCGGTAGTAGGCCTCGTAGGACCGCAGCGTACGGACCATCGGCCCGTTCTTGCCCTCCGGCCGCAGGTCCGCGTCGATGATCAACGGCGGGTCGGCGGTGGGCAGTTGGAGCAGCCGGCGCATTTCGGAGACCACCGCGTTCGCGGCCCGGCCCGCCTCCTGCTCGTCGACGCCCTCGCGCGGCGAGTGGACGAACAGCACATCGGCGTCGGAGCCGTAGCCGAGCTCGTGGCCGCCGAAACGGCCCATGCCGATGACCGCGAACCGGGTGGGGAGGGTGTCCCCCCACTGCTCGCGCACCGCGGCGCGCAGGGCGCCCGCGATCGTGACCGCGTTCAGATCGGTGACCGCGCTGCCCACCCGGTCGACCAGGGCACCAGGGTCTTCTTCGGCAGGGTTCTCCTCCGTACCGTACGAGTCGATGAGGTCCGCGGCCGTGGTCCGGAACAGTTCGCGCCGGCGCACCGCGCGCACCACCGCGACGGCCGACTCGGCACCGTCCGCGCGCCCCACCGCGGCCAGCACCTCCTGCTCCAGGTGCTCCCGGGTGCGCGGCTTCAGCCCCTGCGGGTCACCGAGGAGCGCCACCGCCTCCGGGGCGCGCAGCAGCAGGTCGGGGGCGAGCCGGCCGGCCGACAGGACCCGGGCGAGGTTCTCCGCGGCGGCGCCCTCGTCCCGCAGCAGCCGCAGGTACCAGGGGGTCTTGCCGAGGGCGTCGGACACCTTGCGGAAGCCGAGCAGCCCGGCGTCCGGGTCCGCGGAGTCGGCGAACCAGCCGAGCAGCACCGGCAGCAGGGTGCGCTGGATGGCGGCCTTGCGGGACACCCCGGACGACAGCGCCTCCAGGTGCCGGAGCGCGGCTGCCGGGTCGGCGTAGCCGAGCGCTTCGAGCCGGTGCCCGGCCGCCTTCGCGCTGAGCCGGGACTCACCGGGCGCGAGCTGGGCGACGGCGTCGAGCAGCGGCCGGTAGAACAGCTTCTCGTGCAACCGCCGCACCACGGACGCGTGCCGCTTCCACGCCTGGTTGAGCTCGGTGATCGGGTCCGTGCGCATCCCGAGGGAGCGTCCGAGCCGCCGCAGGTCGGGGGCGTCCTCCGGGACGAGATGGGTGCGGCGCAGCCGGTAGAGCTGGATGCGGTGCTCCATGGCGCGCAGGAAGCGGTAGGCGTCGTCCAGTTGGGCGGCGTCCACCCGGCCGACGTAGCCGCCCGCGGCGAGTGCGCGCAGGGCCGCGAGCGTGGTGCCGCTGCGCAGGGTGGCGTCACTGCGGCCGTGCACCAACTGGAGGAGCTGTACGGCGAATTCGACGTCCCGCAGCCCGCCGGGGCCGAGCTTGATCTCGCGTTCGACGCGGTCGGCGGGGATGTTGGCGACGACGCGGCGGCGCATCTCCTGCACGTCGGGGACGAAGTTCTCGCGGTCCGCGGCCTGCCAGACGAGCGGCGAGACGGCCTCGACGTACTCCTCGCCGAGCTCGGGGTCGCCGGCCACCGGCCGGGCCTTGAGCAGCGCCTGGAACTCCCAGGTCTTGGCCCAGCGCTGGTAGTACGCGAGGTGCGAGGACAGGGTGCGCACCAGGGGGCCGTTGCGGCCCTCGGGACGGAGGTTGGCGTCGACGGGCCAGATGGTGCCCTCGACGGTCGTGTCGGAACAGATCCGCATCATATGTGCGGCCAGCCGGGTGGCGGCCCGCACGGCCGCGCTCTCCTCGAAGCCGCCTACGGGTTCCGCAACGAAGATCACGTCGACGTCGGAGACGTAGTTCAGCTCGTGCCCGCCGCACTTGCCCATCGCGATGACGGCGAGCCGGCACTGGGCGGCGTCGGCGGGTGCGGCCGTACGGGCGATGGCGAGCGCCGCCCGAAGGGTCGCGGTGGCCAGGTCGGCCAGTTCGGCGGAGGCCTCGGCGACGTCCGTCGTACCGCACACGTCACGGGCCGCTATGGCCAGCAGGCAGCGGCGGTAGGCGACACGCAGCGAGTCGGGGTCGTCGGCCCCGGCGAGGCCCTGCTCGAACTCGGCCAGACCGGGGTGGAGGTCGGTGGCCTCGTAGGTGACGAGGGCCTGCCAGTCGCGGGGGTGGCGGGCGAGGTGGTCGCCGAGCGCCTCGGAGGCCCCGAGCACCCCGAGCAGCCGGTCCCGCAGCGGTTTGGCGGTGACGAGCGTGTCCAGCAGGATCCGGCGCTCGTCCGCCTCCTCGGCCTCCACCAGCCGGGCGAGCCCCCGCAGGGCCAGATCGGGGTCGGCGGTCGCGCCGAGGGCTTCGAGCAGGACCGGGTCGGAGCGTACGGAGGACAGCTCGGGCAGGTCGAGGAGCCGCTCGGCGGCGGAGGGGTCGGTGAAGCCGTGCCGCAGCAGTCGGGTGAACGTGCTGCTCCTGCGCCCCGGCACCGTCGTCATTCCGTGCTCTCCCGCTCGCCGTCCACACACCATTCAGCGTTCCGAGCCTAGCCCCGCTCCAAGTAATCCGGAGCGGGTGCGCGGTCCGTACTTCGTGGGCAGGATCATTTTCAGGAGCAGACCGGGAGGCCCGCATGTCCGGATTCGAACCCTACGCCGAGCTGGACGGCGACTACAGCGACAAGAACGCGACGGCGTGCCCGTGGTCGACGGCGAGGGACCTGCTGACCGGGGCGGAGCTGTACTGGCTGTCCACGGTCCGCCCGGACGGCCGCCCGCATGTCACTCCGCTGATCGGGGTGTGGGCGGACAGCGCGCTGCACTTCGCCACCGGCGCCGAGGAGCGCAAGGCCCGAAACCTGGCCGCCAACCCCGAGGTGGTGCTGACGACCGGCACCAACACCATGTCGCAGGGGCTCGACGTGGTGGTCGAGGGCCGGGCGGAACGGGTGACGGACGAGGACCGGCTGAGCCTGCTGGCCACGGCCTGGGAGGCGAAGTACGGCCCAAAGTGGCACTTCGACGTCCGGGCCGGCACCTTCGTGAACGCGGGGCACGCCGCGCTGGTGTTCCAGGTGCGCCCCCGCAAGGCCTTCGGCTTCGGCAAGGGCGCCCGCTTCAGCCAGACGCGGTGGCGGTTCAGCTGATCGTGTCGCCCCCACGAGGGGCGGCCGGGCCGGGTCTGGTCGCGATGACGACGGTCGCGTACAGCTCCTCGGAGCGGACCACACGCGGGATCAGGCCGCTGCGGGCGACGGTCTCCTCGGCCCGTTCCACCTGCCGTTCGCTCGTCTCGACCAGCAGATGCCCGCCCGGTGCCAGCCATCGCGGGGCCTCGGCGGTGACCCGTCGCAGGACGTCGAGACCGTCGAGGCCACCGTCGAGCGCGACCCGCGGTTCATGGATGCGGGCCTCCGGGGGGAGCAGTTCGACATCGTCCGTGGGTACGTACGGCACATTGGCGAGCAGGATCTCCACCCGGCCGCGCAGCGATCCGGGCAGCGGCCCGAAGAGGTCGCCCTCGTAGACCTCGCCCGCCTCGCCGATATTGCGGCGGGCATACCGCACGGCGGCGGGTTCGACGTCCGCGGCGTGCAGTTCGACCCGGCCCGGTCTCGCGGCGAGCGCGGCGCCGAGGGCTCCCGAACCGCAGCAGAGGTCGACGACGACCGCTCCGGGCCCGGCGAGGGCTGCGGCCTGCTGGACCAGGAACTCGGTGCGGCGGCGGGGCACGAAGACGCCGGGGCCGACGGCGATCCGCAGACCGCCGAACTCGGCCCAGCCGAGGACGTGTTCCAGGGGGAGGCCGGCGACCCGCCGTTCGACCATGGCGGCGACTTCGGCGGGGCCGGTGGCCGTGGAGATGATCAGATCCGCCTCGTCCTCGGCGAATACGCAGCCGGCGGCGCGGAGGGTGGTGACAACGGTGGAGGCGGCGAGCGGTGGAGTGGGAACCGACATGAGCGGAGCCTTTCGGGAGAGCCGATGGGCGCTCCGCAGCCGCACAGACCCTATGTCGGGTCGACCACGCGGTCGCGAGGGATGAGCACCCAGCCTGATACAGCGGTAATGGGTCTCACCTCCTCGGTCGGTCCCCGTGCGGGGATGCGTCACACTACACCGGTCGCCGGACGGGCACCGGTCCCGCCCCTGGGGTCTTTCGTCCGGACCGGGCCGGATCAGCCCGCGGATCCCGCCACCGCCACCGGCGACGACCCTCCCTCCACGGCCACGCGGGGCGTCCCCGTCCCGTCCGCCGGGACGGTCCAGATGTCGCTCCCCCGGCCCGACGCACCGGGCAGCGCGTAGGCGAGCGTGTCGTCGTCGACCCAGGCCGCCTGGTCGTCGACGCTGTGCCGTTCCGCGAGCGGGGTCTCGCGCATGGTCCGCAGGTCGAGTACGTACAGCCGCCAGGGCGCCGCCGCGTCGTCGGAGACCTTCTTCTTGAAGGCGAGCCGGGTGTTGTCGGGCGACAGGGAGGGGCACTCGACGTTCTGCCGCAGCGCCTTCGCCGACCAGTCCCGCATGCTTCCCTCGACGAGGTGGGTGCGGCCCTTGGTGGAGACGGTCGCGTAGAAGCGGTTGTCGTCGCGGGCGAAGGTCACACCCCAGTAGTTGACGTCCGGGGCGTGGTAGCGGGCGCCGTCGATGGTGAGCTGGATGTTCTCGATGGACTTGATGAGGTAGCCGGTGCGCAGATCGAGGATGGCGGTGCGGGTGGAGAAGGAGGTGGTGGCGTACGAGTCGCCGGTCGCGAACACCGTCCAGGACAGCATCCGTCCGGAGGCGGAGACCCGGGCGCGGGTGGGGACGCCCGGCACGGTGATCCGGCGCTTCTCGCGCAACTGCCGGTCCAGGACGATCGCGTACGTCTTCGGCAGCACCCCGGGCCTGGCGCGCAGACAGAGCGCGCCGTCCTCGGAGGCGTAGAACCGGTCGCAGGCGGGCCCGCCGGTGGTACGGGCCGGGGAGGAGCGGGCGCCCGCGGTACGGACTCCGGCGCCACCGGCCAGCGGCTGGTGGGCGACGCGTCCGCTGGCCGTTTCGCGGAAGTACAGCGCGGGCCCGGTGAGGGCGAACGAGGCGTCGGCCTCGGTCCGTTCGCCCTTCGTGCGCTGCTGCGCGTGCATCACGTACCCGACGGAACCGCCCGCGAGGAGCAGCACCGCGGCCACCACGACTGCGATCCGGGCCCGGGGGCCCAGCGGGTTCGCGGTTCCGGGGAACCTGGCACTCATGCGGTCCGCCTTTCGGGGATCTGGGCTCCCGGCTCTCGGGGAGCGGGGGTGCCGGAAGGGTCGCGCGCCAGCAGCGCCCAGCCGCATGCGAGGGCAAGGAGCAGGGCCGAGACCGCCGCCCACAGCGCGGGGTCCGGCCCCCACAGGGTCCATGCGGCGCCGAAGCCCGCCGCGGCGAGCATCCGGGCCAGCGCCTGGCCGGTCTGGAGCACGGCGAGTCCACCCGCCCGGCCGTCGGCCGGCAGCACGGGTCCGGCGAGGGCCATCAGTACGCCGTCGGTGGTGGCGTAGAAGACGCCGAGCAGCGCGAGGACGGGCGCCAGGAGCAGCAGGGCCGGTCCGCCGACGGGGGCGAGGAGCGTGGCGTACACGCCGAGCAGCGCGAGGTGTCCGTACAGGAACGGCAGCCGCCGGCCGACCCGGTCGGCGATCCGGCCCGCCGGGACGGCCAGCAGCAGGTAGCAGGCGGCGGCGCCGAGCGGCAACAGCGGGAACCAGCTGACGGGGAGGTCGAGCCGGCGCTGGAGCAGGAGGTAGACGAAGGCGTCGCCGACGGTGGCGGCACCGAGCAGGGAGGCTGCCGCGAGGATCCGCCGGAAGGCGGGGTCGCGCAGTGCCGTGAAGGGCCTGCGTCTGCGGGGAGCCGGGATCGGGGGTGCCGGTGCCGGCCGGTGCCCGGGGACGTACAGGACGAGGAGCAGCACCCCGAGCAGGCCGGCGCAGAAGCTGACGACGAACACCGTGTCGTAGGCGTCGGCGGTCGCCCAGAGCAGGGCGAACGCGGCGAGCGGGCCGAGCAGGGCACCGGTGGTGTCCATCGCCCGGTGCACGCCGAAGGAGCGGCCGAGCGCCTCGGGCGGGCTGCTCAGGGTGATCAGCGCGTCGCGGGGTGCCGTACGGATGCCCTTGCCGACCCGGTCGGTGGCGAGGGCGGCCGCGATCCCGGCGGTGGCGCCGCCCGCCAGCAGCAGGCCGATCCGGGAGAGCGCGGAGAGGGCGTAGCCGAGCCCGGCGACCCTTTTGTGGCCGCGGCCGCGGTCGGCGGCGTACCCGCCGAGCAGCCGTACGACGGCGGCTGCGCCGTTGAACAGTCCGTCCAGGAAGCCGAATTGGAGGGGTGAGAGACCGAGTCCGAGGACCAGGTAGAGCGGCAGCACCGCGGTGACCATCTCGGAGGAGATGTCGGTGACGAGGCTGACCGTGCCGAGTGCGAGGACGGTGCCGGGAACCCGCCGGCCCGCCCCGGTGGTGCGGGGCGGGGCCGGCGTGTCCCGGCGGCCTGTGGTCGCCAGGTACATCAGTGGCAGGTGTACTTCGGGCTGGTGTCCTTGGCCTTGCCGTCGGTGCCGATGTAGTTCCAGCTGTAGCCGGAGTCGGTGAAGTCCATCTTCAGGACGCCGTATTCACCGCTGATCCGCTTCTGGCTGTTGGGCTGGACCTCCTCGATGGGGTAGGGCTCGGCGCCGCCCATCCCGCCGACGATCTCGGTGATCCCGTCGGCGACGGCCTTCCCGTCGGGGTTCTGCGGGGCGAACCGCTCGTAGTGGTGGTCGTGTCCGTTGAGTACGAGGTCGGCCTTGGCTCCGTAGAGGATCTTCCAGACCGGTCGGCTGACCGGGTCGTTGCCGTGTCCGCCCGAGGAGTAGAGCGGGTGGTGCCAGTAGGCGGCGATGCACGCCTTGCTGTTCTTGGCGAGGTCGGCCTTGAGCCAGTCGATCTGCGCGCTCCGGTCGAAGGAGTTGGAGTCGAGGGCGATGAAGTGCCAGTTGCCCTCGTCGTAGCTGTAGTAGCTCTTGCCCTGGGGGTAGGCGATGGCCCCGAAGTACGCCTTGTAGCCGGCCAGTGCCCCGGCCGGGTCGTACGTCTCGTGGTTGCCGGGCACCGGGCGCGTCTTGTCCTTGAAGGCGCCCCAGGTCTTGTCGTAGTAGGCGCGGAAGTCGGCGATCCGGGCGTCGTCGTACTGGCTGTCACCCATCGTCAGATAGAACTTCGGGTTGATCTTCCGGGCCAGCGCCGCGGTCCCGGGGTGGGCGCAGTCGCTGTCGGACGCGGTGCACTGGGCGGCGATGTCACCGGCGGCGACCACGCTGAAGGCGCCGGTCTGCGGGGGCTCGCTGCCGGGGGTGCCGTACACCTCCACCTCGTAGAGCGAGTACCCGTAGGCGGTGGCGCGCGCGGTGCCGTACATCCGCAGATAGCGGCCCTTGCCGGAGAGGGCGGCCCAGTCGTCGGTGCCGCCGTTCCCGGCCGTCTCCTCGGCGAGCCGGGTCCAGCTGGTGCCGTCGGCGGAGATCTCGATCCGGTATGCCTTGGCGTAGGCGTCCTCCCAGCTCAGCTTGACCCGCGTGACGTCGGCACCGGCGCCGAGGTCGACGCTCAGCCACTGCGGGTCCTTGCCCTCGGCGCTCGCCCAGCGGGTGGCCGGGTCGCCGTCGAAGGCGTTCTGCGGTCCGAGGTCGGAAGCTTCGTCGGAGGAGGAGGTGGCGGTTCTGCCGCGCGAGATGAGGGGGTCGGCGGCGGCCCCGGCCCGTTCGGGGTAGGCGAGCAACAGGCCGCCGATGAGGGCGAGTACGGCGGCGACGACCACGCCCACCGTACGGCGCCGCGTGGGCGTGAGGAGCAAAGCTGAGCCGTTCGGATGCATCCCTGGACTCCTGGCCTTGTGGGGGTGGCGAGAGCTGGGCATCGGTACGTGTGACCCCCGCACCCCGAGTACAGGCAGGTGGCGGGGACTTGGTGGCCGGGCCAGAGCTCTCACCGAGCGCGTCATGCCCGCACGGCGGACACCGCGCCAAGCCACCGCCGGGAATGCTAGCGAACAGTAAACTTTCCTACCAGTCCCCCAACTGGCTTCGTTCCACGGCCTGTTCGGCATCCCGTTCGGCACCGGGCAGCCGCCGGAAGCGCTCCGGGCCGGAGGCACGCCGCCTCCGGCCCGGATCGTCGTCGCGTCACCGCGAAGTGGCTACAGCACCGGCAGCAGGTTCTTCAGCTCGAAGGCGGTGACCTCGCTGCGGTACTCCTCCCACTCCTGCTTCTTGTTGCGCAGGAAGAAGTCGAAGACGTGCTCGCCGAGCGTCTCGGCGACCAGTTCGCTCTTCTCCATCAGCGCGATCGCCTCGCCCAGGTTCTGCGGCAGCGGCTCGATGCCCATCGCGCGGCGCTCCGCGTCGGACAGCGCCCAGACGTCGTCGTCGGCGCCGGCCGGGAGTTCGTAGCCCTGCTCCACACCCTTGAGGCCCGCGGCGAGGAGCACCGCGTACGTCAGGTAGGGGTTGGCGCCGGAGTCGATGGAGCGGACCTCCACCCGGGCGGAGCCGGTCTTGCCGGGCTTGTACATCGGGACGCGGATGAGCGCGGAGCGGTTGTTGTGGCCCCAGCAGATGTACGAGGGGGCCTCGCCGCCGGCGCCCGCTGCGCGGGAGGAGCCGCCCCAGATGCGCTTGTAGGAGTTGACCCACTGGTTGGTGACGGCGGAGATCTCCGCGGCGTGGGTGAGCAGGCCGGCGATGAAGGAGCGGCCGACCTTGGAGAGCTGGTACTCGGCGCCCGACTCGTAGAAGGCGTTGCGGTCGCCCTCGAAGAGGGAGAGGTGGGTGTGCATGCCCGAGCCGGGGTATTCGGAGAACGGCTTCGGCATGAACGTCGCCTGTACGCCCTGTTCCAGCGCGACCTGCTTCATCACCAGGCGGAAGGTCATGATGTTGTCGGCGGTGGAGAGCGCGTCCGCGTACCGCAGGTCGATCTCCTGCTGGCCGGGGGCGCCCTCGTGGTGGCTGAACTCGACCGAGATGCCCATGGATTCGAGCATGGTGATCGCCTGGCGGCGGAAGTCCATGCCGACGTTCTGCGGGGTGTGGTCGAAGTAGCCGGAGCTGTCGGCCGGGGTGGGGCGGCTGCCGTCCACCGGCTTGTCCTTCAGCAGGAAGAACTCGATCTCCGGGTGGGTGTAGAAGGTGAAGCCCAGGTCGGAGGTCTTGGCGAGGATGCGCTTGAGGACATAGCGCGGGTCGGCGAAGGACGGCGAGCCGTCGGGCATCAGGATGTCGCAGAACATCCGGGCCGTGCCGGGGGCCTCCGCGCGCCACGGCAGGATCTGGAACGTGCCCGGGTCCGGCTTGGCGATCATGTCGGATTCGTACACCCGGGCGAAGCCCTCGATGGCCGAGCCGTCGAAGCCGATGCCCTCGTCAAACGCCTGTTCAAGCTCGGCGGGGGCCACGGCGACGGATTTGAGGTAGCCGAGGACATCGGTGAACCACAGCCGTACGAAGCGGATGTCGCGCTCCTCAAGCGTCCTGAGGACGAATTCCTGCTGCTTGTCCATAGCCACATCCTTGCAGTTCAGACGGTCCGTGCACCACCGCCCGGGGTAGGGAAGGAGCTCCAGTGTCACGACCCGGGATTTCACCCAGATTACGCACACGAAGTGAGATGGAGCACCCGGCCACCCACTACGATCGGCGCCCATGGCGCGCCAGGGGTGGAGTGGCTTCGTGACGGCCCCGCGCACGCCGGTTCTCCCAGGGTCTTCCGTCCGGATCAGGCCTGATCCGGACGGAGGGCCCCGGTCCTCCGCCAGCCGTTCCCGCCCCTTCCCAGAAGGACCTGACGACATGAGCTTCGACCCCAGGACCCCCATGGTCCAGCAGCACGACGTCCACCGCGCGCGGCAGCGCCGCGACCGTGCCCTGGCCATAAGCCTGAGCGTGCTCGTCGTCGTGGGCCTGGTCGGCTTCGGCTCGTACATGGTGCTGGAGAAGTCCGAGGCGTCCGAGCAGAAGCAGGCCGCCCCGACTGCGGACGCGAAGGCGCCCTCGGCACAGCAGAAGAAGCCCTCCGACGGGTCGATCGCGGGGCTGCGGACGTGGGACGCGACGAAGCTGACCCGCAACCACGTCACCGGGACCGTCGCGTACCCGATGAAGCCGCCGGTCGGCGGTGACCACAACCCCGTCTGGATGAACTGCGACGGCGAGGTGTACACCAAGGCCCTCCCCGATGTGAACGCCGTGCACTCGCTGGAGCACGGATCGGTGTGGGTGACGTACACGGGCAAGGCCCCGAAGGCCGATGTGGCCGCGCTCGCCGAGCGGGTCGGCCGGACGCCGTACTCGCTGATGAGCCCGTACGAGGGCCAGTCCGGGGCGATCATGCTGACCGCCTGGGGCAAGCAGGTGACGGTGGACGGCGCCGACGACCCGCGGGTCGATCAGTTCTTCTCGCAGTTCGTGCAGGGGCCGCAGACGCCCGAGCCCGGGGCGACCTGCACGGGCGGGCTGGGGGCTCAGTGACCGACGCGAATCGTGCAGCGGGCGGCCGGCTCCGCCGTGGCGCTCGCGCTGCTGTTCGCGGGGGTGGCGACGGTCGCCTCCGCGCGCGAGGACGGGAGCAGCACGACCAGGAGCACGAGCGCGGCACACCTCGTCGCCTCCGCGCGCGAGGACGGGAGCGGGGCGGACCGTGCCGCGTCCGCGCCGCGCACGCCCTCGGCGGAATCGGCGGACGCCGGGTTCGCCCGCGACATGGCGGTCCACCACCAGCAGGCTGTGGAGATGTCCTTCATCGTGCGTGACCGTACGAAGGACGAGGAGGTGCGCCTGCTCGCGTACGACATCGCCAATACGCAGGCCAATCAGCGCGGCATGCTGCTCGGCTGGCTGGATCTGTGGGAGCTGCCGAAGGTGGCCGCCGGGCAGGAGCCGATGGGCTGGATGGCCGCCGGGCACGAAGGGCACTCGATGAAGGACATGGACGGGACGGAAGGCATGGGAACCGGCTACCGGGCCCATGACGGCTCCCTCATGCCGGGCATGGCCACCCGAACCGAGCTGGACCGGCTCCGTTCGGCGAGCGGCAGGGCGGCCGAGGTGCTGTACCTCCGGCTGATGACCGCACATCACAAGGGCGGCATCGACATGGCCCGCGGCTGCGCCGGGCTGTGCACGGTGCCGGCGGAGAAGCGGCTCGCCCGGGGAATGGTCGAGGCACAGCAGTCGGA
>NZ_JBSFET010000066.1:0-35295 GCF_053594575.1 Streptomyces sp. NPDC001880 | reverse complement strand
GGCCTGGACCGGCGAATGCCCCACCTGCCACCGCGAGTTACCCGCCGCACGCCAACCAGGGCACACCAGACCACTCCAGACTTAACGAAGTACTACTAGGCGGTCGCCCGCGAGGTGGGTGAGGTAGGCGGCGGCCATCTGGGAACGGCCCGCGTTGTGGACGCACACGAACAGCACGGACGGCTTGGTCTCAGACACGGGCGGAACCTTCCGGGGCGGCGGCCGGTGCAGTCGTCGGGGTGGGCTGGGGGAAGAAGCGGCGGGCGGCGAGGGCGAGCCCGGCCAGGCCACCCGCCTGGACCACCTCGGCGTCGAGGTCGCCACCACCGAGGACGTCACCGCCGCCACCACCCGGCTGAAGGACGCCGGCCTCGCCACCTTCGAGGAGAACGACACATCCTGCTGTTACGCCCTCCAGGACAAGGTGTGGGTCCATGGCCCCGGAGAGGAGCCGTGGGAGGTCTATGTCGTCAAGGCCGACGCCGACCAGCTCGGCAAGAGCCCCGTCCTGGACGGCGGCGCCTGCTGTGCCGGGCCGGAAGAGAGCGCCGATCCCGCGCCGGTGGCCGAGGGCTGCGCCTGCGAGAGCTGAGGGGCGCCCGCTCGCCCCTCGTCCCCCTGCCCCTGTCGGCGGCCGGGCTCGACACCACCGCGAACATGCTGGCTCTCGGTAGCTTCGCGCTGATGCACAACCCGGAGCAACTGGCCGCGCTGCGTGCTGATCCCGCGCTACGGGACAGCCCTTAGCCGCCCGCCGGGACGCGGGACTCGGTTCGCGAGGCCGTCGATCCGTGCCCTGCCGCGGCGATCGCCCTGTCGGACCCCGGTGCTCCTGTTTCGTAGGCGGTCGCCCGAGGACGGCCGCCGCCCGGCCCGCCGGGAGTCCCGAGCCGGACGCCGCTCACGTCAGGCTCTCCCGCCACGCCCGGTGCAGCCCCGCGAAACGTCCCGTGCCGGCGATGAGTTCGGCCGGGGAGCCGTCCTCCACGATGCGGCCGTGCTCCATCACCAGGACCCGGTCCGCGATCTCCACCGTGGAGAGGCGGTGGGCGATCACCACTGCGGTGCGGCCGTGCAGCACCGTGTCCATGGCCCGTTGCACCGCCCGTTCGCCGGGGATGTCCAGCGAGCTCGTCGCCTCGTCGAGGATCAGCACCGCCGGGTTGGCGAGCAGGGCGCGGGCGAAGCCGACCAGCTGGCGCTGACCGGCCGAGATCCGGCCGCCCCGCTTGCGTACGTCCGTGTCGTACCCGTCGGGCAGCCCGCTGATGAAATCGTGCGCACCGATCGCTTTGGCGGCCTGCTCGATCTCCGCGCGGGTCGCGTCCGGTCTGCCGATCGCGATGTTCTCGGCGACCGTCCCGGAGAACAGGAACGCCTCCTGCGTCACCATCACCACACCCCGCCGCAGCTCCGGCACGGCCAGGTCCCGCAGATCCGCGCCGTCGAGCAGCACCCGGCCCTCCGTCGGGTCGTAGAACCGGGCCAGAAGCTTGGCCAGCGTCGACTTGCCCGCGCCCGTCGACCCGACCACGGCGACGGTCTGCCCGGCCGGGACCGTCAGATCGAAGCGGGGCAGCACCTCCCCGCCCGTGCGGTAGGCGAAGCGCACCCGGTCGAAGACGACCTCACGGCCCGGGTGTTCACCCGTGCGGGCCGGCAGCTCCTGCGGGTTCGACGGCTCGGGGACGGACGGGGTCTGGGCCAGCAGACCCGCGATCTTCTCCAGCGAGGCCGCGGCCGACTGGTAGGAGTTGAGGAACATGCCGAGCCGGTCGATCGGGTCGTACAGCCGGCGCAGATAGAGCGCGGCCGCGGCCAGCACCCCGAGCGCCAGGGTGCCCGAGGCCACCCGGTACGCGCCCCACAGCACGATCCCGGCGACCGCCGTGTTGGCGACCAGCCGGGAGCCGACGACATAGCGGGCCATCTCCAGCATCGCGCTGCCGTTGGTCCACCGGTGCGTGTTGTTGAGGCCCTCGAAGTGCGCGTCGTTGACGGGCTCGCGGCGGAAGGCCTGGACGGGGCGGATGCCGTTCATCGTCTCCGCGAACTTCACGATGACCGCGGCGATCGCCGAGGAACGCTCGGCGTACAGCACACCGGCCCGCCGCTGGAAGCGCCGCACCAGCAGATACAGCGGGACGAAGGAGAGCACGGCCAGCGAGCCCAGACCGAAGTCCAGCCAGAGCAGCATCAGCGAGATGGCGACGAAGGACAGCACGACGTCGATCAGCTCCTGAAGCCCCTCGCTGAGCAGCTCCCGCAGCGACTCCACGTCCGTGGTGGAACGGGAGATCAGCCTGCCCGAGGTGTAGCGCTCGTGGAAGTCCACGCTCAGTGCCTGTGCATGACGGAAGATCCGCCCGCGCAGATCGAGCAGCGCGGCCTGGTTGACCAGCGAGGAGAGCCGTACGAACGCGTACTGCATGGCGCCGGCCGCCGCCGAGCACAGCGCGTACCCGACGCCCACCGCGACCAGGGGGCCGTAGTCCGCGTCCCGGAACGCGGGCACTGCGCTGTCGATGGCGTACGCGACGAGCAGCGGACCGGCCTGGGCCGAGAGCTGCTGGACCAGCAGCACCAGCGCGATCAGCGCCACCCGGGCCTTCATCGGGCGCAGCAGCGATCTCAGCAGGGCCCCGGTCGCACCGGGCGGGGTGGGCAGGTCGTCCCGGTCGAAGCGGTCCCCGGCGGCCTTGGAGCCCGTGGCGTCCGGCGCGTCCTCGGCGGGGGCGGCGTCCGCAGTCGTACTGGTCATCGGGTGCCCTTCTCGGCGAGGAGGTCCTCGGCGGACAGGTCGGGGAAGGAGTCCTCGGCGCCCGACATCAGCCAGGCGTACTCGGGGCTGCCGCGCAGCAGTTCCTGATGGGTGCCGACGGCGGCGATCCTGCCCTCCGAGAGCAGCGCCACCCGGTCCGCGAGCATCACCGTGGACGGCCGGTGCGCGACCACGATCGCCGTGGTCTTCGCCAGGACCTCCCGCAGCGCGGCCTCCACCAGCGCCTCCGTGTGCACGTCCAGCGCGGAGAGCGGATCGTCCAGGACCAGGAAGCGCGGCCGGCCGACCACGGCGCGGGCCAGCGCCAGCCGTTGCCGCTGGCCGCCGGAGAGGCTGAGGCCCTGCTCGCCGACCTGGGTGCCGGTGCCCTCGGGCAGATCGTGCGCGAAGTCGGCCTGGGCGATGGCCAGTGCCCTGCGCAACTCGTCGTCCCCGGCACCCTCGGCGCCCATCAGCACGTTCTCCCCGACGCTCGCCGAGAAGAGCGTCGGCTCCTCGAAGGCCACCGACACCAGCTCGCGCAGCCGCTGACGGGTCATGGTGGTGATGTCCGTACCGTCCAGCGTGATCCGCCCCGCGGTGGCCTCGTGCAGCCGCGGCACCAGGGCGGTGAGCGTCGTCTTCCCGGAGCCCGTGGCCCCGACCAGGGCCATCGTCTCGCCGGGGCGGATGCGCAGATCGATCCGGGACAGCACGGGCACGGAGCCGGGTTCCGCGTCGGGGTAGCGGAACTCCACGCCCTCGAAGACCATTTCGCCGTGTGACGGCCCGCTCTCAGGAGCCTGCCCGTCGGCGGCGGACGCGTCCTCCTCCTCGGCCACGTCCATCACCTCGAAGAACCGCTCGGTCGCCGTCGCCGACTCCTGACTCATCGCCAGCAGGAAGCCGATCGACTCGACCGGCCAGCGCAGCGCGAGCGCGGTGGAGAGGAAGGCGACCAGGGTGCCCGCGGAGAGGTCGCCGTCCGCGACCTGGACCGTGCCGAGCACCAGCGCCGTGCCGATGGCCAGCTCCGGGAGCAGGGTGATGGCGGACCAGATGCCCGCCAGCAGGCGGGCCTTGGCCAGCTCCGTGGTGCGCAGCCGCTCAGAGAGGGAGCGGAAGGCGAGGGCCTGGCTGCGGTGCCGGCCGAAACCCTTGATGATGCGGATGCCGAGCACGCTCTCCTCGACGACCGTCGTCAGATCGCCGACCTGGTCCTGGGCCCGGCGCGCCACCGTCGAGAACTTCTTCTCGAAGACCAGACAGATGATCATCAGCGGCACCGCAGGGGCGAGCAGCACCAGCCCCAGCGTCCACTGCTGCATCAGCAAGATGACGAAGCCGACCAGGATCGTCACCCCGTTGACCAGCAGGAAGGTCAGTGGGAAGGTCAGGAACTGACGCAGCAGCATCAGATCCGTGGTCGCGCGCGAGAGCAACTGCCCCGATGCCCAGCGGTCGTGGAACGCCACCGGCAGCCGCTGGAGATGCCGGTACAGATCGGCCCGCATCGCCGCCTCGACCCCGGCCAGCGGACGCGCCACCATCCACCGCCGCACCCCGAACAGAACCGCCTCGCCGATGCCCAGCAGCAGCAGATACAGCGCGCCGAGCCAGACCCCGCCGGGGTCGCGCTCCGCCACCGGGCCGTCGACGATCCACTTCAGGACGAGGGGGATCACCAGGCCGACGCAGGACGCGACGATCGCGACCAGCGCGGCGCCGAACAGCCGCTTGCGCACCGGCTTCACATAAGGCCACAACCGCAACAGGGACTGAACGGTGGACCGGTCCTTGGGCTCTGCATGTTCTTCGGGCATCGGAGTCGAGCCTACGGTTCACCCCGACGTCGCTCATGTGGTTTTTTTCGGCCGAGGGGTGGCGGCCGGGCCCGGAGAGCGCAGGTCGTAGCCCGTATCAACCGATCGGCTGATGCTCCTTCGAGCGCGATGGACGATGGTGCGCCGGCTCCCGCGACACGATGCTCGGGGCATGGCAATCATCGAAGTGAACGGGGTGCGCAAGGCGTACGCCGGGCGCACCGTGGTCGACTCAGTGAGCTTCGCCGTCGACGAGGGGGAGATCTTCGGGATCCTCGGCCCCAACGGCGCGGGCAAGACCACCACCGTCGAGTGCGTCGAGGGACTGCGGGTCCCCGACGCCGGCACGGTCCGCGTCGCCGGACTCGACCCCGTCGCCGACCACGACCGGGTCACCCGGCTGCTGGGCGCCCAGCTCCAGGAGAGCGAACTCCAGCCCAAACTCACCGTGGCCGAGGCGCTGGAGCTGTACAGCGCCTTCTACCCGGACCCCGCCGACCGGCGGGAGCTCGCCGAACGGCTGGGCCTGCACACCGCGTACGGCACCCGCTTCGCCAAGCTGTCCGGCGGTCAGAAGCAGCGGCTCTCCATCGCGCTCGCCCTGGTCGGCAACCCCCGGGTGGTGGTGCTCGACGAGCTGACCACCGGCCTGGACCCGCGGGCCCGCCGGGACACCTGGAAGCTCATCGAGGACGTACGCGACAGCGGCGTCACCGTCCTGCTGGTCACCCACTTCATGGAGGAGGCCAGGCAGCTCTGCGACCGGATCGCCGTCATCGACAAGGGGAAGGTCGTCGCCCTCGACACCCCCTCCGGCCTGATCGGCAGGGCGGGCGGCTCCACGGTCATCTCCTTCACCCCGTCGCGGCCGCTCACCGAAACCGAGCTGGAGCAACTGCCCGGCGCGGCCTCCGTGGAGCGCAGGGACGACCGGATCGACATCAGCGGCACCGACGAGACGGTCAACGCCGTGATCTCACTGCTGGCCCGGCACGGCATCACCGCACACCGGCTCCGCGTCTCGGAGGCGACGCTCGACGACGCCTTCCTCGACCTCACCGAACAGGCGGCCTGAGATGACCACGGCGAACCCGGCCACGGCCACCACGACATCCGCACCGGCATCCGCCCGCAGGGCGGTGCTCAGGTCCGAGACCCGGCTCTTCCTGCGCGAACCCGGCGCACTGTTCTGGATCGTCGTCTTCCCGACCGCGCTCCTGACGATCCTCGGCCTCATCCCCTCCTTCCGGGAGCACACCGACGAGCTCGGCGGCCGGCGCGTCATCGATCTGTACGTACCGGTGGCGGTACTGCTCGCCATGATCATGTCCGGGCTGCAGGCCATGCCGCCCGTCCTCACCGGCTACCGCGAACGCGGCATCCTGCGCCGGATGTCCACCACTCCGGTACGCCCCTCCGCGCTGCTCACCGCGCAGATCGCCCTGCACGGCGCCGCCGCCCTCGGCTCCGCCGCACTGGCGATGACCGTCGGGCGGATCGCCTTCGGCGTCGGACTGCCGGGGCAGCCCGTCGCCTACGCCCTGGCGCTGCTCCTGTCGACGGCGAGCGTGCTGACCCTCGGCGCACTGCTCTGCGCCCTCTCCCGTACGGCCAAGGGGTCCGCCGCCATCAGCTCGGTCGTGAACCTGCTGATGATGTTCACCGCCGGCGTCTGGATCCCGGTGCAGAGCATGCCCGACACCCTCCGGAACATCGTCCGGTTCACCCCGTTCGGAGCGGCGTCCGAGGCGCTGGACCAAGCGGCGTCCGGCGGCTGGCCCGGCTTCACCCAGCTCGGCGTGATGGCGCTGTGGACGGCACTGGTGACGCTGCTCGCGACCCGTCTGTTCCGGTGGGAGTGACCGCCGCGCCGCAGACGGGGAGACTGCTGCGATGAAGGCGTGGGACACGGCGACGGTGCACAGGAACGGCACGATGAGCGCCGAGCTGGGGTGGGAACGGTTCTTCAGGTACGGGCCCTACGGGCTCCTCGGCCTGAGCACGGTCGTTGCGGCCGTGAGCGCCCGGCTCATGATGGACCGTGCGGACGTGCACGCCGTCGTGGTGCTGGTGCCCGTCGCGCTGGCCCTCCAGCTCTGGTGGGGGCGGGTCGGGCCGACCGTTGTCCCCAAGTCGCGGGTGCCGCAGCTCTACTACGTCGCCCGCACCCTGATCGCCTTCGCGCTGACCTGGTGCAACCCGTTCTTCTCGGTGTTCGCGATCCTCGGATACTTCGACACCGGCCGGCTGCTCCCGAGACGGGCCACCCGCCCCGCGCTGCTGGTCACGGCCGCCATCATGGCGGGTGCGCAGTGCGGCAGCGGCCTGCCGCCGGTCTCCCTGATGAACTGGTTCGCCTTCGCCGCCCTGTTTGTCCTGCATGCAACCCTCACCATGGTCTTCGCCAAGATCGGCGACCGCGAGGCCGACCATGCCCGTACCCAGGTCGACACCATCGCCGCACTGGAGTCGGCCAACGCCCGCCTCGAACAGGCCCTGGCGGAGAACGCCGGGCTGCACGCCCAGCTCCTGGTCCAGGCCCGCGAGGCGGGCGTCGCCGACGAGCGCCGCCGGCTCGCCGCCGAGATCCACGACACCCTGGCCCAGGGCCTGGCCGGCATCATCGCCCAGCTCCAGGTGGTGACCTCGATCGGCGACACCGATCCGGCGCTGGCCCGGGTGCACCTGGACCGCGCCGCCGCCCTCGCCCGGCACAGCCTCGGCGAGGCGCGCCGCTCCGTTCACGACCTGGTCCCCGCCGCGCTGGAACACGACGACCTGCCGGGCGCGCTGAAGCGCACGGTCACCGACTGGGCGGAACGCCACGGAGTCCGGGCCGAGTTCACCGTCACCGGCACCGTCGAGCCGGTCCACGACGAGATAGCCGCCACCCTCCTGCGGATCGCCGGGGAGGCCCTCGCCAACGTGGGCCGCCACGCCGCGGCCTCCCGGGCCGGTGTCACGCTGTCGTTCATGGGCGACGAACTCACCCTGGACGTACGGGACGACGGCTGTGGTTTCGACCCGGCCGCCCTGGCGCCGGCCGGCGGTGCGGGCGGCTTCGGGCTCGGCGGCATGCGGGCCCGCGCCGAGCGCATCGCGGGCACCGTCGAGGTGGAGACGGAGCCCGGCGGGGGCACGGCCGTCAGCGCCCGGGTGCCCCTGGTCCGGCACAGCCGATGACCAGTACGGTTGACCCGCCATGGCCCAGGAATCCGCACGCGTCATCACACTCGTCGTCGTCGACGACCACCCCGTCGTACGGGACGGTCTGCGCGGCATGTTCGATTCGGCTCCGGACTTCGAGGTCCTCGGCGAGGCGTCGAACGGCGTGGAGGGGGTCGACCTGGCGGTCCGGCTGGACCCCGATGTCGTTCTGATGGACCTGCGGATGCCGGGCGGCGGCGGAGTCGCCGCCATCGCCGAACTGGCCCGGCGCGGCGCCCGGTCCAAGGTGCTGGTCCTCACCACGTACGACACCGACTCCGACACCCTGCCCGCGATCGAGGCCGGCGCGACCGGCTACCTCCTCAAGGACGCGCCCCGCGACGAGCTGTTCACCGCCGTCCGCGCCGCCGCCGACGGCCGCACCGTGCTCTCGCCCGCCGTCGCCTCCCGGCTCATCTCACGGGTGCGCACCCCCGCGGCGGGCAGCGAGTCGCTGTCGGCCCGCGAGCGCGAGGTGCTCGAACTCGTCGCGAAGGGCACGTCGAACCGGGAGATCGCCGCCGAGCTGTTCATCAGCGAGGCCACCGTGAAGACCCATCTCACCCATGTCTTCGCCAAGCTGGGCGCCAAGGACCGGGCCGCCGCCGTCGCGATCGGCTACGACCGGGGCATCCTCGGCTGACCCGGCCGCACCCGCCCCTGTTTTTTGCCCACCCCTGCGCCCGCACTCACGTTTCCCCCGACCGGCCCCCGTCGTTGGGGGGGACGTGAATCACGTAGCGATGAAGAAGGTGCCGAACCCGGCCGCCGTACTGACATGGGCAGGACTGCTCGTCGTGCTGGCCGTACTGACCGGCTGCTCCGGCGCCGGATCGATCTTCAGCGGGACGGCGGGCCCGCCGCAGGACGCGATCCGGGTCACCCCGAGGGACGGGGCGAAGAACATCGGCCCGGACGAACGGATCGCGGTGAAGGTCTCCGACGGCAGGCTGGAGAGCGTCGAGGTGACGCGGATCGAGGACGCGCGGCGCCGGAAGGTGCCGGGCCGGATCGCGGACGACGGCCGGTCCTGGGCGCCCCGGGACGGGGCGGGCCGGCTCGGCCTCGCCGCCAAGTACAGCGTGGACGCGGTGGCCGTGGACGGGTCGGGGAAACGTTCGGCCCGCCACACCACCTTCACCACGGCCGTGCCCGAACACCGCTTCATCGGCTACTTCACACCCGAGAACCGGTCCACGGTCGGCACCGGAATGATCGTTTCCTTCCACTTCAACCGGCCGGTCACCCACCGCGCGGCCGTGCAGAAGGCCATCCGGGTGACCGCCGTACCGCCGGTCGAGGTGGTGGGGCACTGGTTCGGCGGCGACCGACTCGACTTCCGTCCCGCCGCCTACTGGAAACCCGGCACCGAGGTGACCGTCCGGATGGCGCTGCGCGACGTGGAGGGCGCGCCGCACGTCTACGGCACCCAGGACAAGAAGATCGCCTTCCAAGTGGGCCGCTCCCAGACGTCCCGGGTCGACGCGGCCGCGCACACCATGGAGGTGCGCCGCGACGGTGAGCTGGTCGCGACCTTCCCGATCACGGCGGGCTCCGCGAAGACCGCCACGTACAACGGGAAGATGGTGGTCAGTGAGATGCACGACGTGACCCGGATGGACGGCCGCACGGTCGGCTTCGGCGGCGAGTACGACATCGAGGACGTTCCGCACGCCCTCCGGCTCACCGATTCCGGCACCTTCCTGCATGGCAACTACTGGTCGGACGAGGACGTCTTCGGCTCGGACAACGTCAGTCACGGCTGTGTCGGGCTGCGCGACGTACAGGGCGGCAGCAGCGACGCCCCGGCCGGCCAGTTCTTCGACCGGACGCTCATCGGCGATGTGGTCGAGGTCGTCAACTCCGCGGACAAACAGGTCGCACCGGACAACGGGCTCGGAGGCTGGAACCTGGACTGGACCCGCTGGAAGGCAGGTTCCGCCCTCCGCTGAGCCCCGTCGGCCGCCCCGGCCGGACACTTCTGGCGCCACCCGGTGAAGCCCTGGGACAACTTGGGACTGAACGGTGACATCCGAGGGGTCATTTCCTCACGGTCAGTGTGATTATCTTTCGCTGAGCGTGCATATGCAGCGCGCGGGGGAGGAGCCTTCGGGTTCCCGGGGCCATGGCGGGGCCAGGCCGTGTGAGGGGAGACGACCACATTGAACGGGCAGCCGATATCGGGGACATCGGCCAGGGCGAACGGCGTACGGGGCGGGCGAGGCTCCACCGGACTGCTGGCTCTGGTTCTGGGTGCGCTGCTGATGCTGGTGACGGCGTGCGGCGGAGGAGACGACGGGGGCAGCGGCAAGGGCGGTGCGGGGAAGGCCGAGGACACCTCCGCCTCGCAGGCCGTGGTGACCGTCGCGCCCAAGGACGGCGCCGAATCCGTCGCGACCAGCGGTGTGCTGAAGGTCTCGGCCGACCAGGGAAAGCTGACCACGGTCAAGGTCTCCGACCCCAAGGGCACCGAGGTCGAGGGGAAGATCGCGGCTGACGGCGCCAGCTGGACGCCCGACCAGCACCTGGCCGCCGCGACCAAGTACAAGGTCCACGCGGTCGCCAAGGACTCGGAGGGCCGTGAGTCGGCGAAGGACACCAGCTTCACCACGCTGGTCCCGCAGAACACCTTCATCGGGCAGTACACCCCCGAGGACGGCTCCACGGTCGGCGTCGGGATGCCCGTCTCGATCCACTTCACCCGCGGCATCACCGACCCGGAGGCGGTCGAGAACGCGATCAAGGTGACGGCCGAGCCGTCCGTCCCGATCGAGGGCCACTGGTTCGGCAACGACCGCCTGGACTTCCGCCCCGAGGAGTACTGGGCCGCGGGCACCAAGGTGACCGTGAAGCTCAACCTCGACGGCGTCGAGGGACGCCCCGGTGTCTATGGCAAGCAGGCCAAGACGATCTCCTTCACCATCGGCCGCAAGCAGGTCAGCACGGTCGACGCGAGCACGCACCGGATGACGGTCGTCCGCGACGGTCAGCAGATCAAGGACATCCCGATCACGGCGGGCGCCCCGGCGACCACCACGTACAACGGCCAGATGGTCATCAGCGAGAAGCTCAAGGTGACCCGGATGAATGGTGACACCGTCGGCTTCGGTGGCGAGTACGACATCAAGGACGTGCCGCACGCGATGCGTCTGTCCACCTCGGGCACCTTCATCCACGGCAACTACTGGGGTGGCTCCGGCGTCTTCGGTTCGACCAACACCAGCCACGGCTGCGTCGGTCTGCAGGACGTGCGCGGTGCGTGGAGCAAGAAGACCTCGGGGGCCTGGTTCTTCGACAACTCGCTCATCGGTGACGTCGTGATCGTGAAGAACTCGAACGACAAGACGATCCAGCCCGACAACGGCCTCAACGGCTGGAACATGTCCTGGTCGGAGTGGACCAAGTAGTCCTCCCGGCGAGCAAGGCGGAGCGGGCCCGGCGCTGTGACCAACAGCACCGGGCCCCCTGTCGTCGGCGGCGACGGAGCCCGCCCTCCCGATTACCGGGCGGGCTAACCTGCCTCCCATGACCGCAAATCTCGAAGTACGCGACGGCGTCGGCACGATCCGGCTGGACCGTCCGCCCATGAACGCCCTGGACGTCGCCACCCAGGACCGGCTGCGTGAACTCGCCGAGGAGGCGACCCGGCGCGACGACGTGCGGGCCGTGGTCCTCTACGGCGGCGAGAAGGTGTTCGCGGCGGGCGCGGACATCAAGGAGATGCAGGCGATGGACCATACGGCGATGGTCGTACGGTCCAAGGCGCTGCAGGACTCGTTCACCGCGGTGGCCCGGATCCCCAAGCCGGTCGTCGCCGCCGTCACCGGCTACGCGCTGGGCGGCGGCTGCGAGCTGGCGCTCTGCGCCGACTTCCGTATCGCCGCCGACAACGCCAAGCTGGGCCAGCCCGAGATCCTGCTCGGGCTGATCCCGGGTGCGGGTGGCACCCAGCGCCTGTCCCGGCTGATCGGCCCCTCCCGCGCCAAGGACCTGATCTTCACAGGGCGTCATGTCAGGGCCGAGGAGGCCCTGACGATCGGTCTGGTGGACCGCGTGGTGCCCGCAGCCGAGGTGTACGAGCAGGCGCACGCCTGGGCCGCCGGGCTGGCCAAGGGGCCGGCTCTGGCGCTGCGCGCCGCCAAGGAATCCATCGATGCCGGCCTGGAGACGGACATCGACACCGGGCTCACGATCGAGCGGAACTGGTTCGCCGGACTGTTCGCCACCGAGGACCGGGAGCGCGGAATGCGCAGCTTTGTGGAAGAGGGGCCGGGAAAGGCCAAGTTCCTCTGATCGAACGCAAGTTGGGCACAGACTGACACGGGTTCATCCGTGCGGGGGGATGGGCCGGGCCTTGAGAGAACCTTGAGGCCCAGCACCCCGATCGGCCCGCGCGCCATGCTCGAAGAGGGTATCCGTGCAGGTCAGAGGGGGTTTGAGGGCCCGCATTCTGCCGCTGGCATATGCCTACCCGCCTTCACGGAATGACATGCTCCGGGGTGCGGATTCCTTCGGAACGGCCCCGGCGTGTCGTTCTTGCGGCCATGATGGTGTTCATGGCGGGCCTGGAGGGTGTGGAGCAGCCGCGACCGCGCAGTGATGCGACAGCGGCGCGCTGTATGTCGGTCGTCGAGGACGAACGGACGTTCAAAGCGCTGGAGTTGTTCGGAAATCCGACGGAGGGGGAAGTCAGGCTTCCCTCCCGTCCGGAGTCCGCGGCCACCGCCCGGCGGCTCACCTCGTGCGTGATGCTCCGGCAGTGGGCGCTCTCCCCGCAGACCGCCGAGTACGCCGTGCTGCTCGTCTCGGAACTCGTCGGCAACGCGGTGCGGCACACCGGCGCGCGGGTCTTCGGGCTGCGGATGCTGCGGCGCCGGGGCTGGATCCGGATCGAGGTGCGCGACCCCTCGCGCGGGCTGCCGTGTCTGATGCCCGTTCAGTCGATGGACATCAGTGGCCGGGGCCTCTTCCTCGTCGACAAACTCTCCGACCGCTGGGGGGTGGATCTGCTGCCGCGCGGCAAGACCACCTGGTTCGAGATGCGGATCTCCGACCGCTGATCCGGCGGGCCCGCGCCCGGAACCACAGCAGCCCCCGGTCCGCCGTGGTGAGGCGCGTCGGGGGCTGCTGTGTGGGGACCGTGAAATGGGGGGTGTGTTCACGGCCGCTTGTGACGACCGGGCTCGGGTCATGCGGTCGTGTCACCGACTATGGCAGACGGGCGACCTCTCCGCCAAAAGTGCAATTGCTGCATTCGCTATCAAAGTGGGACATTTCTCATGCGAATCACAGGTGTGATGGGTCACTTGCCTGCAAAAGTGTGAATATTTATGGGATTCGGTGAATGATTCATTCGCGCCACCCATATATCTAAATTGTTATTTTCGCCCAAGATCGCCCCTACTGTGTCTGGGCATGACCCCCTCCGACACTCCGGTGCACCGCCGCGGCGCCCTGCGCGCGGGCGCAGGGGCCGCCCTTGCCGGTGTCCTCGCCGCCGGATGCGCGGACCGCGACGCCGACGGCACCCCGGCCGGGGCCGTCACGGACGCGGTGAGCCCGAAGAACCCTGCCGTCGCGACCGCCCGGCCCCCGTCCCTGCGGCCCGCGCCCGGACCGCACCGTTTCCCCGGACAGCCGGTCCGGATCGACCACGGCCCCCGCGACCGCTCCCGCGTCGCCCTCACCTTCCACGGCCAGGGAGACCCCGCCATCGCCCGCACCGTGCTCGCCGAGGCCGAACGGGCCGGTGCCCGCATCACCGTCCTCGCCGTCGGCAGCTGGCTCGACGAACACCCCGACATGGCCCGGCGCATCCTCGACGGCGGCCACGAACTCGGCAACCACACCCAGCACCACACCGACATCTCCTCGATGGGCGAGGCCGAGGCGTACGCGGAGATCGACGACTGCGCCCGGCGGCTGCGCCGGCTCACCGGCTCCATCGGCACCTGGTTCCGCCCCTCGCGCACCCGGTACGCCACCCCGCTCGTCCAGCGGCTGGCCGCCAGGGCCGGCTACCCGCACGTCCTCTCGTACGACGTGGACTCCCTCGACTTCACCTCTCCCGGCGCCGCGGCCGTCACCCGCAAGGTCGCCGGGGAGATCCGCAACGGATCGGTGGTGAGCCTGCACTTCGGCTACGCGGACACGGCCGCCGCGCTGCCCCTCCTCCTCACCGAAATCGACCGCCGCCGACTGCGCGCGGTGACGACCACGGAGCTGCTGACCTGATGTCTCCCTCCACCAAGTACACCGCGGCCCTGCTCGGGGCCGTCCTGCTGGCCGCACTCACCGGTTGCGGCACCCCCTCCGAGAAGGCGAACGTCCAGGCCGTCCGCAGCGAGGCCACCCGGCCCGCCGAACCCGACCGCGTCGCACCGCCCGTGCCGCCGGGGCTCCCCGGGATGCCCCCGGTGCTCGATCCCAAGGACATCTACGCGGCCGACCGGGGCAAGCTCTCCCCGGTCGTCAAGGACTTCCCGTCCCGGGTGTACGTCCCCAACACCGAATCCGACACCGTGTCCGTGATCGACCCCGCGACGTACAAGGTCATCAGGACCATCAAGGTCGGCCGTCAGCCGCAGCACGTCGTCCCCTCCTGGGACCTGAAGACCCTCTGGGTCAACAACGACATCGGCGACAGCCTCACCGCCATCGACCCGGCCACCGGGAAGACCGGCCCCACGGTGCCGGTCTCCGACCCGTACAACCTCTACTTCACCCCCGACGGCAAGTACGCCGTGGTGATGGCCTCGATGGACCGTCAGCTGGTCTTCCGCGACGCCCACACCATGAAGACGGCCAAGACCGTCCCGGTCGACTGCGAGGGTGTCAACCACGCGGACTTCTCGGCCGACGGCCGGTACTTCATCGTCTCCTGCGAGTTCTCCAGCGAACTCCTCAAGGTCGACACGGCACAGATGAAGGTCGTCGGCCAGCAGCAGCTGCCGTTCAGCGGCGCGATGCCGCAGGACGTGAAACTGTCGCCGGACGGCGGGACGTTCTACGTCGCCGACATGATCGCGGACGGGATCTGGGTGCTGGACGGGAAGAAGTTCACCACCCCGAAGCTGCTGCGCACCGGCGAGGGCGCCCACGGCCTCTACATCAGCCGCGATTCCAAGGAGATGTACATCTCCAACCGGGGCGAGGGCTCCATCACCGTCTTCGACTTCGCGAAGCGCAAGCCGGTGAAGAAATGGTGGCTGCCCGACGGCGGCAGCCCCGACATGGGCGGGGTCTCGGCGGACGGCAAGGTCCTCTGGCTGAGCGGGCGTTACGACGCCGAGGTGTACGCGATCGACACCACCACCGGCGAGCAGATCGCCCGGATCCCGGTGGACGGCGGCCCGCACGGGCTGGCCGTCTACCCGCAGCCGGGCCGCTACTCGCTCGGCCACACCGGCGTCTTCCGCTGACCGCCCGGCGTCAACGTTCCGCCCGACACGCTCGCCTTCGGGTGATGCTCCACGGCCCGGCGCCGCATCGCCAGGACAGTGACCATCATGATGATCACTTCTCGTATGCGGCGCCGGGCCGCACTTGCCGTTCTCTCCCTCTCCGCCGTGCTCGTTCCGGCCGCCGCCACGGAGGCCGCCCCCGCGGCTGCCCCGGCCGCCGCCCCTGCCGCCGCGTTCAAGCCCGGTGGCTGCCCGGTCGTCGCCGACCACCTCTTCGCCGCCGCCGACCCGGTGGACCTCGACCGGATCACCCCGCAGCCCTCGTGGCGGGACAACTGCCGTCAGCTCTACCGGGCGGACGGCCGGGGCCCTGCGACCATCTTCGAGGAGGGCTTCCACGCCAGGGACATCGTCTACGGCCAGTACGACGTGGAGAAGTACGTCCTGGTCAACCAGCCGTCGCCCTTCGTCTCCACCACGTACGACCACGACCTGTACAAGCGGTGGAAGAGCGAGTTCAACTACTACATCGACGCTCCCGGCGGCATCGACGTGAACAAGACGATCGGCGACACCCACAAGTACGCCGACCAGGTGGAGGTCGCCTTCCCCGGCGGCGTCGACCGGAAGTTCATCGTCGGGGCGTGCCCGATCGACCGGGCGAGCAAGACCGAGATCATGAACGAGTGCGTCGACAATCCGCACTACAAGCCGTGGCGCAGCTGATCCGACGAGCGCTCACCCCATGACGAACAGGGCCTCCGAGCCCACCGGCCGGTAGCCCGCCGCCTGGAACGTCCGCACACTGCGGGCGTTCCCCGGCGACTGCTGGGCCCACACCACCGCGTCCGGCACCAGATGCCGGGCCGCCCGAGCCAGCCGCTCGCCGAGCCGCCGGCCGCGCGCCTCCTCGGCCACCTCGATCGCGGTCTCCCAGCGGCCCGCGACGCCCCGGCCGAGGATCACCACACCGCCGTCGGCGGACCAGACCCGCACTTCGTCGCGGTACTTCATCGCACGGGCCACCCGGGGGTGCTCCGGGTCCTCGATCTCCCGCAGCCCGATCTCCGGTTCGCCGGGCAGCGCCTTCGCGACCGTCAGAAGATCGATGGTGTTCATGTGGCGGCCGCTCCGGGCCGTCAACGCGGTCAGGAAGTGCGGATTCATCGTCGCGGCGAGCTCGTCGCCGGGGGTGCCGGCCAGCACGGACCGCACCCAGTCGGGGTCCTCGTCCGTGAAGACCACCGAGTGCGCGGTGAACGCCAGCACTCCCGCGTCCCGCGCACCCGGCTGCCCCACCACGGTCGTCGAACCGTCCGGCGGGGGAAACCGCCCGTGCGCCGCGGCCGTCAGAATCCGTGCCAGCGCGTCATCCATGCGCGTTCCGCTCCCCGGTCCGGTCCGTGGTCCGCCGGGCGGCGGACCACCCGGCCATGATCGACTACCGGCCGCCGCGAACGCCATCGGTCGCGACCGTTAATCTGACCCCCGTTGGTCAGGCATTGGCCAGGGGCTGATCAGTTAGTGATCAGTATTGATCGGGCATTACGAAGGGGCAGAACTGTGGCGGACATGGAGTCGGCGCGCAAGGCATTCGAGCGGTTCGACATGAACGGCGACGGGCTGATCTCGGCAGCCGAGTACAAGAGCGTGATGGCTCAGCTCGGCGACCCCTACGTCACCGAGCCGGTGGCCCAGGCCGTCATCAACTCGCACGACGGCAACGGCGACGGGCTGCTCACGTTCGACGAGTTCTGGGCGGCGCAGAACAAGGACTGATCTGCAAAGGGCCCCCGGCCCACGGGCCGGGGGCCGCCGTCAGGCGTTCTTGCGGTACGGAGCCCAGCCGCGCAGCTCCTCGTCGCGCGGGGCCCGCAGCAGGGCCGGCTTCCCGGGGCCGAAGCCCATCACCGGGCGCGAGGCGTCCCAGGCCGGCCAGCCGGGGTCACCGGACCCGGCGAACGCCACCCACGCCGCGTGCATCGCATCGGCCAGCTCCTGCGGGGCGTCCGCACCGGCCAGCGCCACCGCGTCGGGCGTCTTCAGGGTGTCGAAGACGAAGCCGATCTCCAGCGCGTGACAGGCACCGAGCCGCAGCACCGGGGACGGCCAGCCGAACTCGTAGAGATGGGTGCTTCCCCGGGCTTCCGTGCGGGCATCGGCCACCCGGTTCAGCGGGACCCGCAGCAGCAGATCGGTGGCGAGCGCCCCGAGCAGCTCACCCGGGGTGGCGTCCGGCCGGTTCGCCCGGTAGGTACGCGTCGTGGCGCCCGGCACCTTGAACTTCAGCAGGGCCAGCCTGAGCTTGAACGAGGACAGCCGCTCCGTCAGACCGCTGGGTACGAACCAGAGCCGGTACTCCTCGCTGTTCGTGCCCATCAGCAGATCGATGTCCGACGCGGCCCCGTCCAGCAGCGCTTCGAGCGGATCGCGGGGCAGCAGATCGCCGTCCACCACGATCTGGAAGGAGTTCCCGCCGGTCAGCGGGGAGCCGCCGGACGTCACCTCGGTCTGCGCGGCCAGCAGCGCCGCCGGATCCACCGCCGCCAGCGCCCCGGCCGTCGCCTCGACCCCGAGCCGCTTGGCGATCAGCTCCGTGGTGCGGCGGGCGGCCGCGCCGGGCGGCAGCGCGGTCGGCGCACCGCTCTGCAGCACCGCCCGCCGGAACAGGCCGCGCGCCCGCGGGGCGGCCAGCAGGGCGCCGATGCTGATCGCCCCCGCCGACTCGCCGCACACCGTCACCAGGTCCGGATCGCCGCCGAACGCCGCGATGTTCTCCCGCACCCAGGTCAGCGCCGCGATCTGGTCGAGCAGCCCCCGGTTGGCGGGCGCGTCCGGGAACACTCCGAACCCCTCGATGCCGAGCCGGTAGTTGACCGACACCAGGACCACACCGTCACGGGCGAACGCGGTCCCGTCGTACAGCGGAACCGCCGACGAGCCGTGCAGCAGCGAGCCGCCGTGGATCCAGACCAGCACCGGCAGTCCGGTGCGGGCCGGGGACGGCGTCCACACATTGAGGTTGAGACAGCCGTCGCCCGCCACATCGGGGTCGGGCAGCAGCCGGTCCAGCGGCGGGGAGTACGGCCGCTTGGGCGCGGTCGGCCCGAACGCCACAGCATCCCGCACCCCGTCCCAGGGCTCGGGCGGCTCGGGCGCGCAAAAGCGCAGGGCGCCGACCGGCGCGGCGGCGTACGGGATGCCGCGGAAGACGGCGACGCCCTGCTCCACCGTGCCGCGCACCGTCCCGTGGACCGTGCTGACCTGGGGGGACGTCCCGGACAGCGGAGGGGGTACGGCAGACATGAGGTTCAGCCCTTCTGCGGTGCGGACGCGGACCGGTGACCCGGTGTGTACCCGGTCCGGGGCCCTGTCGGCCCGGACCGGCCGGTGCCGGGGTGACGGGGTGACGGGGCGGGGGTCAGGAGGAGGACGGCGTCGTCAGGGCCCGCTTGAGGATCTTGCCGGTCGGCCCCAGCGGCAGCGAGCCGGTGAACCGCACGATCCGCGGATACTTGTGCCGCCCGAGCCGCTCCCTGGACCAGCCGATCAGCTCCTCCTCGGTCACCGCCTCCGCTCCCGCGCGCAGGACGACCACCGCGCAGATCTCCTCGCCGCGCGCCTCGTCGGGCACGCCGATCACCGCGACCTCGGAGACCGCCGGATGGCGGACCAGCACCTCCTCGACCTCGCGCGGATAGATGTTGAAGCCGCCCCGGATGACCAGGTCCTTCTTCCGGTCGACGATGCTCAGGAAGCCGTCCTCGTCCCGGACCCCGAGATCCCCGGTGCGGAACCAGCCGTCGACCACGGCCGCGGCCGTCGCCGCCGGGTCGTCGAGATACCCGGCGAACACGTTGTGGCCGCGCACCACCACCTCGCCGACCTCGCCGACAGGGAGCAGCACCACCTCGTCCTCCACCGCCGCGTCCGCCACACCGGTCTCCACGCCCCAGATCGGGTGGCCGACCGTGCCGGGGCGGCGGCCGAGCTCCGGCTGGTTGAAGGTGGCGACCGGAGAGGTCTCGGTCAGCCCGTAGCCCTCCAGGATCTGTGTCGAGAAGGTGTCCTCGAAGCGTTCGAGCACGGCGACGGGGAGGGCCGCGCCGCCCGAGACGGCGGCGCGCAGCCTCGTCCGGTCCCGGGCCCCGGTCTCCTGCGCCGCCGCCTCGACCAGGGCGTGATACATCGTCGGTACGCCCATGAAGATGCTCACCCCTTCGGCGGCCAGCAGCTCCAGCGCGCCCGCGCCGCTGAAGCGCGGCATGAGGACGAGCGTCGCCCCGGCCCGGAGCGTCGCGTTCATCGCGCAGGTCTGCCCGTAGGTGTGGAAGAGCGGCAGGCAGCCGAGGACCACGTCGTCGACACCGAGCCCCAGCAGGTCGTGGGCGACCACGGAGGCGTTCATCACGATGTTGAGATGGGTCAGCAGCGCACCCTTGGGCCGCCCGGTCGTGCCGCTGGTGTACAGGATCACCGCGGTGTCCTCCGGGGCCGCCGGCTCCGGCGCGGGCAGCGGGTCGCCGCCGGCCGGTACGCCCTGCACCGCCCGGACCCCCGCGGCGCGCGCCGCCTCCTCGGCGACCGGCCACATCGGACCGTCGGCGATCAGCGCGACGGAGCCGCTGTGCCGCAGCACGTACGCCACCTCCTCGGCCACCAGCAGCCCGTGCACCGGGACCACCGTCGCCCCGGCGGCCAGCGCGCCGTAGTACGTGTACAGGAAGTCCGCCGAATTGGGCAGCAGCACCGCGACCCGGTCGCCCGGCCGGACCCCGGACGCCCGCAGCGCGCCCGCACAGCGCAGGGCCCCCGCCCAGAGCTCGCGGTAGCCGGTCCGGGTGCCCGAATCGACCACGGCGACGCGGTCGGGGTGCTTGCGGGCCGACTCACCCAGAATGGTTGCGACGCTGAGAAACATGACACGCTCCAGGAAACATGGCGTTCACACGGCTGCTCCTGCTCAGAATCGGCTGTGCTCCCGGCTCCGCACAATGTGCAGTTGCCCACCATGCGCACCGTCCACCTGGGCAGCGGCCACGCGCAGCGGCAGACGGCAAGGCATCCGCATAACGTGCGGGCGCCGACTTCGGCTACGGGACAGGGGCAGCCATTAGCCTTCGGGCATGGCGCAGAACCCGGCTCACCGAGGCCCTTGTCCCGAAGGCCCCCGCTCCGGCGGACACCGCGACCGCGACGGCGAGCTGCGCCGCGCCCTGGCCCTCGCCCTTCTGCCGGGGATCGACGAGCTGACCCGGCGGGTCGTCGACGACATCCACGCGCACAGCGGTACGTACGCCTCCGGCTCGCCCGTCAGCCGGGACGACCTGCGGGAGATCTGCCGCGGCAACCTGCTGCATGCCCTGGAGGACTTCGGCGGGCTGCCGCCCAGCGGGGGCGACTTCGAACACGCGGCGCGCGAGACGGGGCGGCGGCGCGCGGAGCAGGACGTACCGCTGGACACCGTGCTCCAGGCCTACCGGCGCGGCGGCCGGGTGATGTGGCAGGTGATGGCCGAGCATCTGCGGGCGACGCGCGGGACACCGCAGGCCGTGGTGCCGGTCGAGGGCGCCCGGGACACCGAGCTCGACATGGCGGGCGCCGTGTGGGAGACCATCGACCGTTACTCGCTGGTGATGGCGGAGTCGTACCGGCTGACCCAGCTGGAGATGCAGGGCAGGCAGGACACCCGCCGCGTCGCCCTCTTCGAGGCCCTGCTCGACGGGCGCGGCGACGACCCGGCGGTCGCCGCGGCGGCCTCCGCGGCGCTGGGCGTGCGGGTCCACGACCGGTACGTCGTCGTCGTCGCAGCCCAGGACCCGGCCGCCCCGCCCAACCCGGCCCCGGTCCTCGACGATCACGGCATCTGGTCCTTCTGGCGGCCCCGGTCGGGCCGGTACGCGGGAATCGTGCGGCTGGCCGCGGGGGAGTCCGGCGTCCTGCTCGACCTGCTGCGGCACCGCACCGGCGCCACCGCGGGCGTGTCACCGGAGTTCGACCGCCTCGCCCAGGCGGGCAGGGCCCTGCGCCTGGCCGAGCAGGCGCTGCGCACGCTGCCCGCCGGCAGCGGCGAGGCGGCGGCTTTCGACGACCGGCTCGCGGAGGCGCTCCTGGTCGGCCGGCCGGAGATCGCCGAGCGCATCGTCACCACGCAGCTGGGCGGGGTCCTGGACGCGGCGGCCGAACGCGAGGTGCTGCTCGACACCCTCCGGGTCTGGCTCGACCAGGGCTGCTCGGCGGCGCGGGCGGCCGAGCTGCTCTACTGCCACCGCAACACGGTCCTCAACCGGATCGGCCGGATCGCCGAACTCACCGGCCGTTGTGCCGAGTCGGGCGAGGTGCGACTGGGGTGGGCGCTGGCCCTGCGGGCGCTGCCGCTGATCGGCGCCGAGGGTCAACGGGCCCCGGTGGGCGGTGACGTGGGCCGGACCTGACCGCGGGCCGCCGCGCGGGACCGGAGGCCGTTGCCGGGCCTCCGGTCGTCGGCTCCCGCGCCGTACTGATGGTGGGTCAGGCCGCGAAGTGCGCGGAGAGGGAATCCCGTTCGTCGACCTCGACGAGATCGGGGCGGGTGTAGCGCTCCGCGCGGGCGTGGTAGTCGAAGTCGCCCCGGACCAGCCCGCGGTAGTCCCGTACGCACCGCTCCAGCGCCACCCGGGTGGGGCCCTGGATGCCGGCCGCCTCGATCTCCTCGATCAGCTCCTTCTCGGCGCGCTGTACCCGCTGCGCGATCTTTGCGAGCTGCACCCCGGCCTCGTCGACGGCCTCCTGGAGCGTGCATCCGCGATCACGCTGAATGAGGCGTACCGCATTGTGCTCGTATCCGAGCAGCGCCTCCTTCTCGAAGGAGCAGATGTCGTTGCAGAGACCCGAGTGATCCGTCACGGCATTGCGCAGCGCGATGTACGCGGGAAGGCTCCGGGCCGATTCCGGAAGGTCGATCCCGGCAGTGATCTCGTGGAGATCGAGAAAGGGCTGCATGGCCACCGAATCCCGGCGGTGCTTCACGAATTCGGTCCGGTTCGGCGCCTGCCCGGCGGCCCGCTCCACGGCCTCCGCGTAGTAGGTCCACAGCCAGGCCACCGTGTCCCGCCGGAACTGCCGGATCCAGCGCGCCGAACGGCCCCGGTACGTCCGGGCCCGCAGCCCCATGAGCGCCCGTTCCATGGCGCCGCGCGGCGGGCCGCCGTCGAGGACGGTGACCAGCCGGTCGATCGCCGCCTCGCACATGCGCGGATCACGTCCGGCGGGCCCGTCGTCGAACTCGTCGTCGACGAGAAAGGCCCAGAAGAGCCACTGGCAGAAGAGATCGAGATGCTGCTGCGAGGCGGTCGGGAATATCAGGGAGATCCAGAGTTCGGGCCTGGTCCGGATCATCTTCTTCCGGGCCACCGGGGAGAGCACGAGGTCATTGGATTCGGCCCATTCCCATGCCGCCTCCCTGGTCTCCTCGATGCCGGGATTGCATCCGGTGCTCTGGAACGGCATATGAAACGCTGGCAGAGCGATCTGGCTCATTGGTGCCCCTCGTCAAAACGGTACGGATGAAGGATACGAACGGGTTTCCGGGCGGACTCGTGTGTCTGCGCCGGGTACGCAGCGGGGGACGGGCCGCCTGCACCCGCCGACCCTGGCCAGAGGCTCACCGTACGAGACGAGACAGTCATTCCTGCTCACTCTCCTCCGCCGGGGTTCGGGGCATCGGGGCCGGGCCTTCGGGCCCGAGGTGGCAATCGCCCTTGGCACAGGACGGCGGCATCACCATGCGTGACCCCCAGTCAACCCTGTGTGGAGGGAGGAGGGAAGCTGTTTGTGACCGAAAGTGCTTGATCGACAGGGACGAGTGAACATCTCTGAGCAGTCGGCGGCCGCTTGGGGTGATCGCCTGCGGGTAGTCAGGCGGTCTGCTCGGGCCTTCCGCACCATCGATTTCACGCCGCTGCTGCCCCGCCGCTCCCCTCCGCCATCCCGGACAAGCCGACGGCCCCGGCCCGGTTCGGCGCATTCCGGGACGGGGCCGTACGACGCGTCTTCCTCAGGCGCCCTTCAGATGCCGCATCAGCCGTTCGAAGTCCTGCCAGCCCGACAGGTCCGACGGATCGCCCGGCAGCGGGTAGTACAGCGCCGGACGGGACCTCGGGCCGAGCTGGACCGGCGGTTCGGAGAGCGGAGTGCGCCGGGCGCGGTCGCCGGGCATCTCGCGCACCTCCTCCGCGCCGAGCACGAAGGCCAACGGGACCCCCGGCCCCTCGAAGCGCGGCGGCACGGCCAAGTCGCGCCGCGCCTTGCGGAGTTGGACCAGCATCGACTGCAGGTGGTGACGGGTGGCGAGCACCTCGGCCACCCGGGGCAGGGCATCCAGCGGGGGCTCCTCGCCGGGGCCGTAACCGAACGCCAGCGTGACGTCCTCCTCCACGCCCGCCTTCGTACGGCTGATGCGGACCGTGGCCAGACCCGGCCGGTCCGGGCTGCCGACCACCACGAGCCAGGTCGGCTCGGGCGCCCGGTCGAAGGCGACATCGGTCAGCCGGCGCAGCGACCACGGCAGGTTGGCGGGCTCGGCGGTGCCCCACCCCGCCGGGGCCTGCCCCGTCAGCTCCTGCCACACCGCTTCCAGGGCCCCGCCCAGCACCAGCCGGTCGTCCGCCGGGTGGACCGCGCGGAACGAGATCGCCAGCTGACGCTCACCGGTGTCCGTGACCTCCTGGTAGGCGGCGGCCACCGGCGTGCGCGGGTCCTCGGGGGTGGCGTCGGCCGCCTCGACCGTCGCGAACATGCCGTTCTGCCAGCGCAGTACGGCACCGGACAGACCGTCGTAGTAGCCGTCCTTCTCGTCCTGCACCACCCACCGCGAGGGCCAGCCGCTCAGGCTGTTGCGTACGGCGGGGGAGAGCGTGGCACCCGGCGAGGTGACGATCTGGAGCCCCAGCTCGGCATTGGCCGCGGCCCGGAACGCGTCCGAGAGCCAGGCCGTCATGGCGATCACCGGACGGTCCTGGATGATGACGGCCACCTTGTCGGTGAGCGCGTCCACGGCGGGCTGCGCGGCGGCGGGCGTGGGCGCGACGCTCACCCCGTCGGTCTTCACCACCGCGAGGGAGCGCGCGGCCTCCGGAGGCCACGCGGAACCTCCGGCCAGGGTGGCGATCCGGGCCGCGAAGGTGCCCGCGAGCAGCTCGGCCTCCTCGACACCGGTGGTGGCGCGGGCCTCCGTCCACCAGAACGGGACCGGCGGCGCGGAGGCACCGAGCAGCCGCTCGGCCTCGCCCGCCACCTGCACCAGCAGCGGCGCCTCGATGGAGACGAGCGGCCGGCCCTCTCCGTCGCAGAGCTGCACGACGGCATCCTCGCCCGTCGTCCCCACCAGCTTGTCCGGGCCGCCCGCGAGCAGACCCGCGAGCACGGTCAGCGGGTCGGGCATGCGTGCGGTGAGGGCGATGACGTCCTTGGTCATGTGGTCGGCCGTTTCCTTCTTCGTCCGGGGTGCGGATGTGCGGTGGGGAGCGTCCCGCGGGCGCGGGCCGCTCCCCGGCGCTCACGCCGCGGTGTACACGGTCTGGATCAGACGGTTGGGCTGGCCCCTGCGGATGAACACACCGCGCCCCGGCGGCTGCTGGGTCGCGTACACACCGGGGAACAGCTGCCCCTCGCTGCGGTCGCCCGCCATCAGGAGCGCCGAGGACCCCGACTCGCGCAGACCCAGCATCAGCGGGTCGTACATGCCGCGCGAGGCGCCCGCGACCCGGCGGGTCAGCACGAAGTGGAGCCCGATGTCCACGGCGGAGGGGATGTACGGCAGGAACGGGTCGAGCGGCGACTGCCCGGCCGTGGTCAGCACGTCGTAGTCGTCGACGAGGATCACGATCCGCGGACCGCTGCCCCAGCTGCCGGGCTCCAGGTCCTCGGTGTCCGCCCGGTCGTCCGGCAGCCGCTTCTCCAGCTCGGTGGCGATACCGGCGGCCAGACCCGCGCACATCTTGGGGTTGTACGCGTAGCCGCCGCGGAACTCCTCCGGGATCGCGCCGCGCAGACCGCGCCGCGGGTCCATGACGGCGAAGACCAGCTCGTCCTCGCCGTAGCGCTCGATCAGACCGCCGGCGATCGTCTTCAGCAGGTTCGTCTTGCCGCACTCGCTGTCGCCCA
Source organism: Streptomyces sp. NPDC001880 (assembly GCF_053594575.1). Taxonomy (NCBI): domain Bacteria; kingdom Bacillati; phylum Actinomycetota; class Actinomycetes; order Kitasatosporales; family Streptomycetaceae; genus Streptomyces; species Streptomyces sp. NPDC001880. The sequence goes on along the minus strand of NZ_JBSFET010000066.1, from coordinate 9,958 downwards.
GGATCAGCAGATGCTGGTCGTGGTGGAACAGGTCGAGCACGGCGGGCGCCAGCGCCGTCTGGTCCAGTCCGATCGGCACCCGCTTGGGCTCGGCGACCGGGCCCGGCAGCAGATGCGGCTCCAGGACGTGCGGCAGGATGCGCACCGGCTGGGCGACCTCGCCGCTCCATGTGGCGCGGATCGTACGGGCGGTGTGCTCCAGGACCGCGCCCAGGTCCGAGACGTCCGCGAGCCCGTCCGTGCGCGGCAGCGCGACCTGTGCGAAGAGCTTGCCGTCGGTGAGGATGCGGCCCGGCTCGTCGGGCGACAGGGTCTGCGCCAGCTTCCGGTCGATGCTGGACTCGCTGGGGTCGTTGAGCCGCAGCTCGACCCGGGTGCCGAAGTTCGACTGGGTGGCGATGCGCACGTCGTTCCAGCGGAGCATGCCCGCGACGACGTGGATGCCGTAGCCGCCACCGCGCTTGAGGATGTCGACGACGGCGTCGTCCAGCTCGTCGAAGTCGTCGCGCAGCGCGCCGAAGCCGTCGATGATCAGCACGATCTCGGCCGAGGCCAGCTGCGGCAGCCGGCCGGCCGCGTGGAGCGAACGCAGCTGCTCCACGGAGTCGATGTTGTGCTCGCGGAAGAGCTCCTCGCGAACCGCGAGCATGCCCCGCACCTCCTCCACGGTGCGTCCCGCGCGCTCCCGGTCCGCGCGGCCGGCGACACCGCCGACGTGCGGCAGCCCCGACACGGCCTGGAGACCGCCACCGACCAGGTCGAGGCCGTAGACGCCGACCTCCTGCGGGGTGTGGGTCAGTGAGATCGCCAGCGCGAGCGTGCGCAGCAGCGTCGTCTTGCCGGCCTGCGGACCGCCGATGACCGCGACATGACCGCCCGCCACCGTGAGGTCCAGATACCACTGGCCCTGCCACTGCTTGGTCGGGTCGTCGAGCAGACCCAGCGGCACCTGGAGCGGACCGCGCCGCTTGGCCAGCTGCATCCCGCGCGGGCCCACGTCCAGCGGCCCCGCGACCTTGTCCAGGGCCACGGCACCGGGCAGCGGCGGCAGCCAGATCCGGCGCACCGGACCGGCCGCCTCCTGCAGCTGGTCGACGATGACACCCATCTCCGTCGGCCCGGTCTCCCGGCGCCGCACCTTCGGCTCCTCGCCCGAGGTCTCCGGCTCGGCCAGGGTGTTGAACGCCTCGTACTCCAGGGCGAGCGGACCGGTGTCCTCCTCCTGCGTACGCTGCACCGGGCCCCGGTAGGCGCCCGAGACGTAGCTCGCCTTGAAGCGCTCGTAGTGACTGGTGTCGACCTTGAGGTAGCCGAAACCGGGCAGCGGCGGCAGATGGAAGGCGTCCGTGGTGTCCAGGACCGTGCGCGACTCGTCGGCGGAGAACGTACGCAGACCGAGCCGGTACGAGAGATACGTGTCCAGACCCTTGAGCTTGCCGCCCTCGATGCGCTGGCTGGACAGCAGCAGATGCACACCGATGGAGCGGCCGATACGGCCGATGGACAGGAACAGGTCGATGAAATCCGGCTTCGCGGTGAGGAGTTCACCGAACTCGTCGATCACCACGAACAGGTGCGGCAGCGGATCCAGATCGGGCCGCCGGTCCGCGCGCAGCGCCGCGTAGTCCCCGATGTCGGCGACATTGCCCGCGTCCTTGAGCACCTGCTGGCGGCGCTTGACCTCACCCGCGAGCGAGGCGTGCACCCGCTCGACGAGGCCCGCCTGGTTCTCCAGGTTGGTGATGACACCGGCCACGTGCGGCAGCTCCGCGAACGGGGCGAACGTCGCACCGCCCTTGTAGTCGACCAGGACCAGCGCGAGGTCCTCCGGCGGGTGCGTGGCCACCAGGGCCAGGACCAGGGTCCGCAGCAGCTCGGACTTGCCGGAACCGGTCGCCCCGACGCAGAGCCCGTGCGGCCCCATGCCCAGCTCGGAGGACTCCTTCAGGTCCAGGAGCACCGGCTGGTGGGAGTCGCTGATGCCGATCGGCACACGCAGGAAGGCACGTTCGCCGCGCGGCGCCCACATGTGCGTCAGATCGAGCTGCGCCACGTCGTCGATACCGAGCAGGTCGGCGAAGTCGACGGGCCCGGACAGCGGGGCGTCCACCAGCGATTCGGCGGACAGCCGCATCGGCGCCAGCATCCGGGCCAGGCCCTCGGCGAAGGGGATGCCGACCTCGTCCACGGTGCCGTGGGCGCTGACCGGTTCCTGCTCGCGCAGGTCCTCGATGACCACGCCGTCGCCGTCGACGGTGATCCGTACGCTGACGTGTCCCGGCTCCTGGACCCGGTGTTCGAGCAGGTGGAGCACGCTGACGCCCATCTCGCGCAGCCCGACCGCGTCGTCCGGGCGCGGCAGGTCGACGGCGTCCTCGCCGTGCCCGTCGGTGACGACGAGCAGCCGGGACGTCATGGACAGCGCGTCCTTCCCGGACAGGCCGCGCCGCACCTCGGCCGCGTACGAGGCGCGGCGGCGCAGCTCCGGACCGATCTGGCGGGCCAGTTGGGGCGCGGACGGGGCGATCCGGCGGGCGGCGACCGGGCCGTCGAACTGCTCGGTGTCGAGCAGGTGCGGCATCCACTTGGCCCAGTCCCAGTCGGCCAGCCGGTCACCGGGCACGGCGAGGGCCATCGCGACGTCGTCGGGGGCGTGCGTGGCGGCGGTCTGGACGAGCAGGGCGCGCGCGACGCGCAGACAGTCCTCGCGGGGGCCGATGACACTGATGTTGCCGACCCGGTCGAGCGGGACGGTGAGCGGGAGTTCGGTGCCGGTGCGGAAGCGGTCCATCAACGCGGACGCCTCGTTGAGCATGAAGGTGTCGGGCGGCGAGAGGACGGACGAGCCCTGCTGGGCGACCTTCAGGTCGCGTACCGGCATCTCACCCGTGCCGACGCGCACCCGCAGGAAGTCGCCGTCCAGCCGGCGCCGCTCCCAGACCCGGGCCGGGTCCCGCACGATGTCGTACAGGGCGTGCGGCGGCGGATTGAGGACATCGGCCCGCTCGGCCCGCAGGCGCTCCTCGGCGGACAACTCCTCGCGCAGGTCCTCCAGATAGGCGAGGTAGGCCTCGCGCTGGGTGCGGCGGGTGCGCTGGGCCTTGCCGCGCTGCGAGAAGACGAGCGCCACGGAGCCGATGACGGTGACGACGAGGATGATCGCACCGAGCGCGGCGAACTGACTGTTGCGTACGACCGTCATCATCACGACGGAGGACATAACACCGGCGACGGGCAACAGCGACATGGCGATGTTGCCCGACTTGCCCTCGGGCAGGTTCGGCGGGGCCTCGATGGTGCGCGCCTCGGAGGCGGCCGGCGGCCGGGTGGTCCTGGCCGGGCGGTGGATCAGTCGGGTACTCATCGTCGTCCGTCACTCGGGGTCGGGGCAGGTCGGCATCGGGACCAGCGGGTGCTGCCGATCGGTGATCAGTGGTGCTGCTGGGAGAGCCGGAACACGTCCGCGGCGAGCCGGGTGGCGGCCTCCCGGGTCGCGTGCGCCAGGAGTTCGGTACGGATCTGCCCGCCGGCCGCCAGATGCCGGTCGTACGGCAGCACCTGGACACTCGCACCGGTGGCCTTCAGCTTCTGTGCCGCCTCGTCGAGATCGAGCCCGGGGTGCGGCACCAGTTCGCTGAGAACGACGACCGTGCCGGCGATCACCTGCCGGGGCAGCGACTGCATCCACGTCAGGACCGCGTAGGTGCTGGTGATGCCCTCCAGCGTGGCGGGGGCGGCCAGCACCCGGGCCTGGGCGGCGGACAGCGCGACGCGGGCGACCTCGGCGGGCAGTGTCTCGCAGTCGACGACGGTGACGCCGAAGTAGCGGCGCAGCGACACCATGACCCGCTCGTACGCCCTGCTGTCCAGCATCGCGCCGATCTGGCCCTGACTGCCGGGCAGCAGCCAGGCGTTGCCGGGGAGCTGGACGAGATAGCCGGTGATGTCCAGCAGCGACATCTGCGGCTCGATGATGCCCGCCAGGTCACCGGTGGTCCAGCGCAGTGACTCGGCGCCGAGCCGCAGCGGCAGCGAGCCGAGCGCCGGGTCGGCCTCGACGAAGAGGACCGGGTCCTGGCGGTAGTGCGCGTACGTGGTGCCGAGCAGCGCGGCGACGGTCGACTTGCCCGCGCCGCCCCGGATGGAGGTGACGGCGATCTGCCGGCCGGTCGTCACCGGCTGCTGGAGCATTTCGGCGGTGGCGGTGGTACGGGCGACCTCGCGCGCGGCCGAGGAGGACACGCTCACCCGCAGGGCGCGTGCGGCCCGCGCGGCGAACGGCTCGCCGTGCCGGGCCTTGCGCCCGACGGCGGCCAGCGCCCGGTCCACCACGGGCCGCGAGTCGGGGGTGTGGTGGGGCCGGGTGCCCGGGGTGTACGCGGGCTGCGGCTGGGCCTGCTCCTGCTGCGGTTGGGCGACGGGGTGCGCGGCGACGGCCTGCTCCTGCTGCGGCTGCGCGACGGAGTGCGCGGCGACGGCCTGCTGTCCCTGGTAGCCGGGGTGCTGCTGGGGCTGCTGGGGCTGCTGGTGCTGTTGTTCCTCGTAACCGGGGTACTGCTGCTGCGCCTGCGCCTGCGTCGCCTGCTGTTCCGGGTACCCGGGGTACTGCTGCTGCTCTTGGTGGCCGGGCTGCTGCTGGGCCGGCTGCTGTTCCTGATAACCCGGGTACTGCTGCTGTTCCTGATAGCCGGCGTATTGCTGGGGCTGGTGAGGCTGCTGGTAGCCGGGGTGCTGCTGGGGCGCCCCGTAGGCGTGGGCGTTCTGTGTGGGCAGGCCGGGGGCCGGCGCGGCGGCACCGTACCGCTGACCGTCCTGACCGCTCTGGCCCTGCGCGGGTGCACCGTACCCCTGACCGCCGGGGCCCTGCGCGCCCTCCTGGGCGGCGCCGCCCCTCATGGCGCGCAGCACGTCGCCCTGCCAGTTGTCTTCGTTCGGCATGTCTGCCCTTCTTTTTCGCCCTGCTGCCCCGCCCGGAGCACCTGCGCGTCGACTCAGAACTTGTTGAGCAGCTGTCCGTACACGCCGAACACACCGACGGCGAGCGGGAAGAGCCCCACCACACCGATGGATTCGACCAGATCGGCCATGCGCCGCAGCCGGACCTGCACATGCTCGGGCGGCTGCACCGCCAGGACGAGCAGCGGCAGCACCGCGGCCACGACCAGCAGGGCGAGCGGTCCGGCACCTCCGGCGTGCTGCATCCACAGCATGACCAGGCGCACGACCAGGACCGCGGCGGCGGCGAAGAGTGCCACGACCTCGGCGACCAGCGGGAAGGCCCGCGCCCGGGAGAGCAGCACGAGGGCCACCAGCGAGGGCAGCGCCACGGTCCACACGGACGGCTTGTCGGCCAGCGTGAGCAGCCAGCCGCCGGCCGCCGCGGAGACCGCGGTGACCACCGTCGCCAGGGCGAGGCCGCGGTGGGTGGCCGCCAGCGCGTTGCCCACCTGGTGCCGGCTGACGGAGGCGCCGCCGGAGCGGCGGTCGTCGAGCGCGGTGAGCCCGGAGGCCGCCAGCGCGAGCCGGGGGAGCAGTCCGAGCAGTACGACGGAGAAGACGGCCATGACCGCGCCGAGCCGGGCCAGGTCGTCCTGGACGGCGGCGACTGCCTCCCACACCACGGTGATCGCGGTGGTGGCGACGGCGCCGATGAGCCCGCCGCGGCCGAGCGGCGAGAAGTAGCCGAGGAGCACCAGCGTCAGGACCAGCGAGGCGGCGACGGCGGCGAGCCGCGCGGTCCCCGACCAGTCGTAGGCGTCCGCGGCGGTCCAGGCGGTGAGGATGCCGAGGCTGCCGGAGGCGAGCAGGAGCGCGGTCGCCAGACCCCGGTTGCCCTGCCCGATCTTCGCGATGAGCGCACCGGCCGCCAGCAGCACGAGCGTGGCGGCCGCGAGGGCGGTGGTCAGCGAGTCCAGGGCGAACTCACGCCGGGCGAGCAGCGCGGCGACCACCGCGAAGGCCACGGAGGCCACACCCGCACTCGTCCGGCGCGCGGCGGGACGCCAGCGCCAGGCCTGCAGATCGAGATCGTCGGCCACCAGGTCGGTGACATCGTGCACGACCGGGGCGGGGGGCGCGGAATGGGCCCGGACGAGCCGGAGCACCGCACCGTCCGCGATCCCCGCCGAGGACAGCGTGCTGTCGTGCGGGAGTGCGGAGCCGTCCGACGTGATCAACTGCCGTGTCATCGGGCGTGCTGCCGCCCGGTCGTCCAGCAACTGCAGAATGTCCGGCAGCAGCTGCCCGATCGGTGTGTCGGACGGCAGGACGATGTCGGCCCGGCGTCGCTCACCGACCAGAGTCACCCGGCTGAGCTGCGCTCGGGAGGTCGTTGCTGTGCTCACCACTTTACGGGAACCTATCATCGCGACGTTTTGAGGAGTCGGGCAGCTTGGCGTGCCCATGCTACTAGCGCCTTGTCAGTCCCCTTTGCAGGGAACTCCTTCTGAATTCGCCGGAGTTGCCGAATTACTGGGGATTCTTCGTCGAATCCCCGGATTTCTCCGGTTGAGCCGTTTTCGCCGGCTGCTGGTACTGCTGTTCCTGGCGCTGCTGCTTCTGCTGTTCGGCCTTCTGCTTCTCCAGCATGTTCTGGACAAAGGACCACCCCACGCATCCCGCGCACAGCACGGCGGTGATGGCGATCCCCGCGAACACCTTTCCGAGCCGCTCGTCCGCCGTACGCCGCGCCCGCTGCGCGCCGAACAGCAGTGCGTCACGCATCCTGCGCCGGCGTACCGCCACCGACTCCAGAAGCTGGCTGTCGTAATCCCGTGCCATTCGTCTTGTCGTCCGTTGCCTCAGTCGTACGTTGCGTCGGTCATGGTCGCTGCATCATCGCCCGTCGGCGCGAGGAACGGCGGCCGGGGCAGGGTCACTCCCGCGCACTCCGGGGAGCGGCGTATTCCGCATCAGCCGGCGGGCACCGTACGGGAATCCCCCAATTCACTCATGCAACATAAGCCATGGGTGAGCAGGCAGTACAGCCCAGGTTGCGGCACGAGCAGGCACGGCGTACGCGCATTCCGTATCTGTCAGGGATCGCCCCGCGAGCCGTCGGCCACAGCCTCGTACCAAGCGCACAACGACTCGGCCACGGCGTCCAGGAGACCGCTCCGCGCCGCCTGCGCGATCGTCCCGTCGGAGAACCGCTCCCCGCGCCCCACGGCCGTGGCCGCGCGCACCGCGTCCGCCGCCCCAGCCGTCCGTCGACGGGCACGGCCGGCGGCGGATTGTCCTGCCACAGGTACGCGGGTGTCACCGCGCCGACCGCGGGCAGTGCGCGCACCAGGCGTTGGAGCCGCTCGCTGCGGAGCGGGTAGCTCATCCGCCGGGCGCCGTCGGGCTGCGGCCCGCCCCCGGACCACCGCACGGCGCGGTCCTCGTCCGTGAGCGCGGCGAGCGCCTGCCTCAACTCGCGCCACGCGTCGGCGTTCTCGCGATCGAGCTGAGCCAGCAGACGCCGGTCGTCGGCCTCGGTGACGACGCGGGCCAGCTCCGTGAGCGCGGCCAGGGACGGAGCCGTGGCCAGGGAGCCGGGGACGACATGGCTGACGCACCTCGGGTCCGAGCCGCGGGCCGGCTCGGCGAGCGCGGCCGTGGGCACGAGCCCGCGCGCCTTGGCGGCGTCGAGCTTTGCGGACCATCCGAGCCCTTCGCCGAACCCGGCCCGTCACCGGCCGGCCGCAGACACCAACCGGCGGCTTCTTCCTCGTCGTTGGCCCACAGGTAGCCCATCGCCTCGCCGCGGGTGTTCGCGACGGTGAGGTGATGAACCGGCTTGTCGGTCTCGGCGCGGTATCGCGGCGCGTCGGGTTCGTACGTCATGGTCAGCTCTCGGCGGCGAGACTCCTGACCACATCGGCGTTCGGTGCCTCGGTCAGGGAGCCGGGTACGACATGGCTGCTCTTCGACGGGTCCGATTCCTTGATCATCTCGGCCAGGGCGGCCGTCGGGGCGACACCCCGGGCCTTCGCGTCGTGGAGCCTCCGGGCCCACCTGGCGCCCTTGTTGAACGCCTCGTCGCCGCCCGCCTTGCGGACCAGCCACCCGGCGGCGTCGTCCTCGTCGTTCGCCCATACGTAGCCGATCGCCTCGCCGTCCCTGTCCGCCACCGTCAGGTACTGGACCGGCTTGTGGGACTGGGAGTTGTAGCGCGGCGGCCCGCCGGGCGCCTCGTTGAACAACAGATCCTCGTTCAGCCGCGGATTGGGCCGCTGCTCGCTGCTCATTCGTGTACCACTCCCTTGTTCGGCGGCAGGACTTCCCCGTAGACCTGGACCTGGCCATTGTCCATAAAGACGCGGGTCACCTTGAACTCGGAACCGCGGGCCAGGAGCAGTTCCCGCTCCGACACGTCGAACTTGGAGACCTTCTCCAGCCACAGGGCGGGCGTCCCCTTCGGTACGCGGAGGTGCAGGATCGCCTCCTTGCCGGCGAAGCCGGACACCGGGTGGTTGCCGAGGGACGTGGAGGTGTAGCCCTTGTCCGGGTACGTCTTGCCCAGCATGTCGAGCGGGGAGTCCAGCTTGAGGTGTCCCAGCCCCGTACCCCGGACGACCATGATGTCGTCGGGCACGGGACGCGTCGACATGACCTTGTCCATCTCGGCGATGTCGTGCAGCACCTCCGGCTTCGGGCCGTACCCCGGAGTGCCGCGCAGATGGCCGTTGATGTCGTGGTACGACGGGAACGTCTCACCGGTGTAGTCCCAGAGAGCCTGCTTCGCGGACGGATCCAGATTGTCCACGTAGTCGTTCCAGTAGTCCTGGCCGTACTTGATCGCCGCCGTGTCGTCGGCGAACGGGACCGTGCCCTCGGTGAGTTCGGCCGCGGCGACCCGGTGCTTCTCGGCCGTCGTGAGGTCGTCGAAGTCGTCGGCGGAGATGTGCGGGGTGTACTTGAAACCGTCGCCCGGACCGCCGTTCCCCACCCCGTCCCCACTGTGGTGGCCGCCCGTCGTCGCGTCGTCGGCGCCGTGCGTGAGGTCGTCGGCGGCGCCGTGCGGGCCGCCGTGGCCGCCGTTGTCGACGTGCGCCGCGTCGTCGACGTGCGCGGACGCGTCGTCCGTGTGCCCGCCGTGCGAGTTGTCGTGGCCGCCGCCGTGCGAGCCGTCGTGCCCGTGCGTGCCCGGACCGTCGTGGCCCGGGGGGTGCGGGGCGTCCGGGGTGTGCGGGGTGCCGTGGGGCAGGTCGTGGCCCGGCCCGTGCGGGCCGGTGGACGGCAGATCGTGCCCCGGAGCCGGGTGTCCGGGGATGTCGTGCCCGGAGCCCGTGGGGAAGTGGTCGGTGGGAACGTGGCTGCCGCCGCCCGGGACGTGGCTCGCCGGGTCGAAGTGTGCCGGGGCGGGGCCGAACGATCCGTTCGGTACGTGGTTGGGCACGCTGCCCGGCACATGGCTCGCCGCATCGAAGTGTGCCGGGGCGGGGCCGAACGATCCGCTCGGTACGTGGTTGGGTACGCCGCCCGGCACATGGCTGCCCGGACCGTACGGCACATGGTCGAAGCCGCCGCCGGGGGTGTGCGGCGCCATGTCGGGGAAGCCACCTCCCGCGTGGACGCTCGTCGGCACCGGCTGCTGTATCTGCCAGGACGGCGGCAGGCCCGGAGCATGGGGGACCGTGTCGTGCGGGATCGGAGTCGTTTCGACCACGCCGTTCGGGGCGACCAGATTGCCGTTGGGCTCCAGGAGGCGACCGTCGGGCAACTGCACCGAACCGTCGGGGAGTTTGGGGATCTCGATGTTGTTGATGCCCTTGAGGCCCGCGGTGATGTCGCCGATCTTCGAGAGGCCGGCGCCGGCGCCCTTGGCGATGTAGGTCATCGGGTCGATGAACTTGCCGGTCTTGCCCGCGACGGACAGGACCTTCGCGACGGCTCCGGCCTTCCCGGCGCCTGCGACGGCTCCGCCGGCGCCTCCGGTGAACACGGTCGTCAGGACGTTGAACGTGACCGCGCC
>NZ_JBSFET010000065.1:0-35796 GCF_053594575.1 Streptomyces sp. NPDC001880 | reverse complement strand
GGCCTTCGTGCTGAGTTTGTGTGTTCCTTGGTCGGATCACATCCTCAGCCGAAGGCCGCCCGCACGTGCGGCAGTTACCACTCCGAGTGATCAAGTACGAGGAGCCGTTCGGACCCCGAGGTTAAAGATCAAGTTAGCCGTGCCGGGTGAAGACTTCGCGGACGCCGGGCAGGTCCGCTTCCTTCTCCTTCTCGTCCTCGTATGAACCGTCCTCGTCCCGGATCGCCACGACGGTCTCCGGGGTGAAGTCCTGGCCGAAGCGGTAGACGTCCAGGCAGTAGTCGAAGCCGGACTCGCCGAAGAGGTCCGCGTCCTCGCGGCGGCAGTACTCCGCCAAGCCGTCGGACACGTGCCAGCGCGTGCCGTCGTACCAGAAGACACCGCCTGCGTAGTGAATCGTCCGGCCCGTCGCGGCGTCCGTGAGGTTCAGCGACTCGTAGTTCTCGGGACGGTCGCGGACCAGGGAAACGAGGGACGCGGGGACGCCCTCGTAGAAGGACTCCTGGAGGGCGAAATCCTCCTCGGCGTACAGATTCAGCGCCGACTCGTGGTCGAATGTCAGCAGCAGCACGCGGCCGTCCTGCGCGAAGTACCAGACCGCAGACTGGCCGCCGCCGTCGTTCCAGGCCAGACGGCGTGCGCCGGTCACCGTCACCGGTTCGACCTCGGCAAGTTCGTCCATGATGGCCGCGCGGCGCCGCACTTCCGGGAGGGGTGTCGCTGCCAGGGCATCCCACATCGCGTTACTCATTCCCGCAGGGTATCCACCACCTACGACAAGGCCGTCACCAACTACCACGCCGCCCTCCACGTCGCCGCCATCGCCATCTGGTCAGCAAGGTGATCCAGAAGAAACGCCCGGCACCGCCGAGGATGTCGAACTGCGCACGGTGCTCGGCGCTGGCGGCAGTTCCTCGGCGGCGCGGCCACCGGTCCCGAGGGTCCGGCTCCGCCGTTCCGGGCCCGAACCGAGAAGGAGCCCTCTCATACGACGTCTCACCGCCGTAGCCGGCATCCTGGCCACCTCCGGGCCCTGGTCCTGGGGATGACCGCCCCGGCCTATGCCGCCACGGCGACCTCGCCAACGCCACCGGATGGCATGTCATCAACCCCACAAGGTCGCCGACAAGCCTGCGCCCCTCCGGATGAATTTCGTAGGCGGCCTGAAGGCGCTACGAGTCTGCGGCGGTGGCCACCACCGCAGACTCGTAGCGCGACAGGCTACATAGTGATGTGGACGGGGCCTCCGGTGCGGGAGATCCCGTCGAGGACCGAGGACGGGATGCGGAAGACCCGGCCGGGGGCCGCAGGCCAGGCGATGGTGCGGCAGGTGACGGCGCGGCCGTCCTGGCGGACCGTCACCTTGGGGAAACGGACGAACTCGTCCGTCCAGAGCAGGAGCCGGTCACGGGCCGGAGCCGGATCGCCCGGGCGGAGGATCTGCGGTGCGATCCAGCGGAACGGGGCGTCGGCGATCAGGCGGACCCCCTCGGTCGGCTTGCTCCTTCCGTCCAGGTGGTTGATGACCTGCTGGGCAACGTGCTTGCCGTCGAGGGCGGCCACGTCGGCGGTGTCGACGGGGTGGAGCATGTTGCCGACGGCGAAGACTCCGGGTCGGCTGGTGCGCAACGCGGTGTCCGTGAGGGGGCCGAGGGTGCGTTCGTCGAGGGTGATGCCTGCGGAACGCACGAGTTCGTGGTCGGGGATCCAGTCGCCGGTGAAGACGACGGTGTCGCATTCGACGGTTCGGCGCTTGCCCGTGTCGAGGTGCTCGATCTCGACAGCCTCGCAGCGGCCCTTGCCCAGGACCTGGGTGACACGGCTGCGGGTGGCGACGGGAACGCGGAGAAGCGTGCGGCCGACCGTGTTGAAGGCGCCGTAGGACTCTGCCTTCGGGTACTTGCTGATCATGAGCGCGGGGGTGCAGCCGGCCTCGCGGAGGGTCATGGCCGCGGACCAGCTGACCAGTTCGCCACCGACGATGACGGCCCGCTTGCCGACGGGCTGATGGTGGAGGTGGACAAGATTTTGGAGTTGTCCGGTGGTGTAGACCCCGTGGGGGCGGTCTCCAGGGATGCGGCGTGCGGTGCGGGGCCGTTCGCGGGCGCCGGTCGCCAGGACGATGGCCCGGGCACGTACCTGATAGCGGCCCTCGGGGCTGGTGACGTCGACGGTGTGGAGGTCGGACCAGCCGGTGACCATGGTGCTGGTGCGGATCTCCGCTCCGGACCGTGTGGCCCGGTCGGTCAAGTGACGGGCGTAGGCGGGACCGGTCATCACACGGTGCAGGTCCCGCAGGCCGTATCCGGTGTGGTCGCTGTGCCGGGGAATGCCGCCGGCCTGCTTCTCCCGGTCGACGACCAGGACCCGCCCGGCACCGCGGTCGACGAGTTCGGCGGCTGCGGTGAGCCCTGCGGGGCCGCCTCCGATGATGAGAACATCGGGCTCGATGAGGGGCAGTTGGTGGGTCATCGGTTGTCCTTGTGCTGGTTGCAGCAGCCGCCGTCGGTCTGGTGCTGGGTGCGCAGGGCGGCGACTGCCGCGCCGCAGAAGAAGCCCTGGCAGCGGCCGTTCATGGCCCGGGTGCGTCGGCGCAGCCCTTCCAGACTGCGCGCGGGCACCGATGCGTGGCAGGCGTCCCGGATCTCGCCCTCGGTGACCCGTTCGCAGAAGCAGACGATGGTGCCGTACGCGGTGTCCTCGGCGATGAGGTCGGCGTCCTGGTAGGGGCGTGTGGTGGCTTCGCCGATGTTCGGCATCCGGGGCGGGGCAGGCAGGTCGCTGCGGCTGCGGAGCCCGAGACCGGTTTCCGCCAGGAGCCCGCTGACGTGCTCGGCGATGGCGATGCCGGCTGTCAGGCCGGTGGAGCGGATGCCACCCACAAGGAGGTACCGCTGTTCGGCGGTGGCTTCGATGAGGTAGTCGTCGCGGTCGATCGCGGCGCGCAGTCCGGCGTAGCTGGCGGTGACCTCCTCGGTGAGCAGGCTCGGCATGAGCCGTGCACCCTTACTGAGGAGGAAGTCGTAGCCGTCCTCGGACGTGGCGGTGTTGGTGCGGTCGGTGAGGTCCTCGGCGGTGGGGCCGAGCATGACGTTGCCGTAGATCGTCGGGGAGATGAGCACGCCCTTGCCTCGGGAGGAGGGCACCGGCAGGACGATCTTGCCGACCTTGGGCCGTGCCAGTTTGTCGAACACGAACAGCTCGCCACGTCGGGGGGTGACGGTGAAGCGGTCGTGGCCGAAGAACTGGTCGATCGTGTCGGCGCCGAGTCCTGCCGCGTTGACGACCCAGCGGGCTCGCACGTCGCTCTGGCCGGTGTGCAGGGTCGTCACCTCGTCGCCCACGTCGACGCCGGTCACGGCGTGTTCGAGCAGGATCGTCGTCCCGCGTTGTTTGGCGTCCGTGGCCAGGGCGAGGTTGGTGGTCCAGGTGCAGATGATGGACTCGTCGGGAACGGTAAGGCCGCCGAGCACGCCCTCGCCGAGATCGGGCAGGACTCGGTACACCTCGTCCGCGTCGACGATGCGGCAGTGCTCGTATCCGTTGGCCTCAGCCTTTTCCTTCAGGGCGGGCAGGGCGTCGAGCTCTTCCTGGTTCCAGGCCACCAGCACTGCGCCGGTGTGCTCGACGGGGATTCCGGTGGCCTTGGCGTAATCGCTCAGCAGGTGGTAGCCGCGAGCCACGAGCCGGGACTCCAAGGTGCCCGGTTTCGCGTCGAAGCCCGTGTGCAGGATGGCGGTGTTGGCCTTGCTGGTTCCGTCTCCGACGTCGTCGCGGGCTTCGAGCAGCGCCACGGAGACGTCGTGGCCCGACAGTGCGCGTGCGATGGCCGAGCCGACAATGCCTCCTCCGATCACCGCGATGTCGAAGACTTCGGGGTGAGGACGGTAGGGGGTGGGGGTCATGAGTGGTCTCCCTTGGTGGCACACGCCGCTGCGGCCTGCGCCCATGTGATGCGGAACTCCTGGGCCCGGTCCTCGGACCAGCGGGGTTCGTAGACGGCCGCCGGCTGCCAGTCGCCGACGGCCTCTTCGAGGCTGACGGCGGGGTCGAGAGCGCAGCGGGCGAGCGCGGCGGCGCCGAGAGGGGTGGCGTGCGCGTTGGGGTAGATGTCGACGGGGAGCTGGGCGATGTCGGCCTGGGCCTGCATGAGAGCGGCGGAGTTGGTCAGTCCGCCGTCGGCGCGCAGCCGCTTCAGGGGCCGGTCGAGGTCGCGGCCGACGAGGGCCGTCAGCTCGGTGACCTGGGCGGCTATGCCCTGGAGCACGGCCAGGATGAGGTGCTCGCGGCGGGTGGCCAGCGTCAGGCCGGTGATGGAGGCCGTGGCCTCGGAAGCCCACCACGGAGCGGCGAGTCCGGCGAACGCCGGGACGCACATGACGCCCTCGCTGTCCTCCGCGACCAGCGCGTCGAGGTCGGTGGCGGACCGAAGAAGACCGAGGTCCTGCAACCAGCGCACGGCCGAGGCCACGGTGTAGACCTGCCCGTCCACGCAGTACAGGGTCTGTCCCGCGGCCTGCCAGGCCACCGATGTCGTCAGGCCCGCGCCGGAGCGTACGGGGTCCGGTCCCGTGTTCGCCAGCAGGAACGCACCTGTGCCGTATGTGCACTTGGCCGTGCCTTGCTCCAGGCATGCCTCGGCGACCAGAGCGGCCTGCTGGTCGACGATCAGGCCGGCCACCGGCGTCTCCGGCCCGAAGGCACGCGTGGTGCCGACGATCTCGTCGCTGCCGACGATGCGCGGCAGCCGCTCGTCGCCTAGGGAGAACAGATCGGCGAGATGCCCGTCCCACGCGGCGCCGTCCAGGTCGAAGATCAGAGAACGGCTGGCGGTGGAGGCGTCGGTGACGAACTCGCCCGTCAGGTGGTGAACGAGCCAGGTGTCGGTGGTGGTCACCACCCCGTCACGGGTGAGGTTGCGGCGCAGCCACGCCATCTTGGGCGCGGAGAAATAGGGGTCGAGAACGAGACCGGTGCGCTGCGCGATGGCCTCGCGGTGCTCGGCCAGCTCGGCACAGATGCTCTCCGCGCGGCTGTCCTGCCAGACGATCGCCGGAGACAGCGGCGTTCCCGTGGCTTCGTCCCAGGCCAGGACGGTCTCTCCCTGGTTGGCCAGGGCCACGCCGTCGATGGGCCGGTTGGCCATGCTCACGGCCCGTCGGCCGGCAACGAGGACGGAATCGAGCAGTTCGTGCGGATTCTGTTCGACACCTCCGCCGGGCAGGTAGGTGGGGCGTACGGTCTCCTCGGCTATCGCGACCGTTCCGTCCTCGGCGTCGACGACGATGGCTTTGGTGCCCGAGGTGCCTTGGTCGATGGCGAGGATCGTGGTCATCGCAGGGCCCCTTCCGTGTCGACCGCGGAGGCAGCGGTGGCGTTGTCCAGGGCGCGGTCGACATCGGCCATGTCCGGCATGGTCAGGGCGGCGCGGCCGCGCCGGACGAGGAGCGCCGCCAGGTAGACGGCGCCGATCCCGCACAGCACCAGGACGTAGGCCCAGGGGCCGCGGAAGGAAGCGTCCCGGAAGATGAGCAGCTCGTACACCAGCCAGACTGCGGCGAGAAGCAGGACCGGGACCTCCCACCGCCCCAGGGAGAAGCCGCGCGACGGCGGCAGGGAGGAGCGCTTGGCCGCGTACATCGCGACCGTGCCGGCGTAGATGACGGCGGGCAGCAGGGTAGCGGCGGAGAACAGCTGGAACAGGGCGTCGGTGGAACGGGAGAAGACCGCGAGGACGATCTGCGCGATGAGCATCATGAACACAGTGGCGTTCAGCGGCGTCGCCGTCCGGGGGTGGATACGCTTGAGCAGGCGCCATCCGGGGAAGCGCTCGTCCCTGGACATGGCGTAGACCAGGCGGGTTCCGCTGAGGGTGATCACCAGTCCGCAGGAGAAGATCGAGACCACGACAAGGACCAGGAGGGCCTTGCCCACCACGGACCCGAGCACCGCGGTGATCACGGTGGCCACCGGGGTGGCCGACTCGGCGGCACCGTCGACCTGACCGACGGCGGCGGTCACGGCGACCAGGAAGAGGAAGCCGAGAACACCCAGGGACAGGACGGCCTGGACCATCGCCTTGGGGATGACGCGAGCGGGGTCCTTGGTCTCCTCCGCCAGGTTTGCCGCAGACTCGAATCCGACGATGGTGAACGCGCCGAGCAGGAACGCCAGGGCGAAGGGGCCGGCATGGGTTGCGTCGCCCAGGCCGTAGTAGCCACTCTCCGGAACCGTCCCGGTGTCGAACAGGTTGGCGAAATCGAGCTTGCCGGTGAAGTAGCCCACCGCGAACAGCAGCACCGTCAGTGCAATCATGCCGATGAGCTGTGCCGTCACCGCCGCACTGTTGACCTTGTGCGTGATACGCGTGGACGCTGCGACCAGCAAGGCCTGCAGCAGCACCACGCCGGCCGTGATGACCCAGGCGTTCTGTGTCGTTCCGACGTACTGGAACAGCTCCGGGAGAATCGTGGAGGCGATCGTGTAGTCCACGGCGACCACAACAACCCCGAGGAAGGCGAACGAGATCCAGCCCATGATCCAGCCCCACACGGGTCCGACGATCCGCGACACCCACTGGTAGGAATAGCCGCTGATCGGGATGCGCGCCGCCAGCGCTCCGAAGACGAGGGCAATGCAGAGCTGACCGATCACGGAGATCGGCCAGGCCCAGATGCCGCGCGGGCCCGAGGTGGCGAGCACCGAGCCGTAGGCCGTGAAGATGCCTGTCGCGATCGACACGAACCCGAACGCCACGGAGAACGACGCGTACCAGCCCAGCTCCCGCGCCATCACCTGTTTCGGCTCGCTCTGCTGCACCTCAGCCGTTCTTGGCGCCTGAGCACCTGCTTCTGATTTGGCCATGACCTCGTTCCCTGCTTCAGAGTGCCCCGCCGTAGCCGCGGAAGCCAGTAGGTGGTGGAAGAACCGAATGCGATCGGCATCAAGGCGCGCCCCCACAGGGATGCGCTTGAGCCTGTCCGTGGGGACGGCTGCAAGGGCACGCGATCGCGCCACCTCGACGCCTGTCAACAGTGCCCTCGTGACCGTTTGTGTGGACTATTGACTGCTGAGAGTGTGGACCCTTGCCCGTTTGCCGTCAAGGGGTCACACTCCCGGCCTTGTGAACCACTGCCGATCAGCTAACAGAAATCGCTCTGAGCTGCAGAGAAAAACGAACTTTGAGGCCACCGACGGCGCGTTCTGGACATCACCTGAGCCCTAGAATGCAGTCAGGGTTCCACAGAAACAGTCAATCAGAGAGGGTCGGACGTGCTAGCAGCCGAGCGTCACCGCAGGATCGTCGCCGAGATCGCTCGGCTCAGATTCATCACGACGGACGACCTGACCAGCCTGCTCAACGTCTCCCACGAGACGATCCGCAGGGACCTGGCTCTTCTGGAGCGCCGCGGCGAGCTGGCACGCGTCCACGGAGGGGCCACCGCCGTCCAGTCACCCGTCGGGGAGGAGGCATCCTTCAATGAGCGCAGGAGCGCTTTCCTCGCCGAGAAGCAGGCCATCGGCCGAGCCGCAGCAGCCCTGATCGAACCCAACCAGACGGTCGTCATCGATGTCGGCACCACGGCCCTGGAAGTGGCCCGCGCCCTGCCCGCCGACCACGTCGGCGTCATCGCCACCCCCTCCCTGCTCGTGGCCGCCGAAGTGAGCTCCCGCCCGCACGTCGAGGTCCTGGTCAGCGGCGGGCGGCTGCGCGGAGGCGATCTGGCCTGCTCCAACGCTCAGACCGTCGAGTTCTTCGACAACCTGCGTGCGGACGCGGTCTTCCTGGGCTCCGGGGGCATCGCCTCCTACGGCCTGACCGACTTCCACCTCGACGAAGTAGCGACGAAGCGCACCATGCTGGCCAACGCGTCCCACCGCTACGTACTCGCAGATTCCAGCAAGTTGGGACGCACGGCCGCCCACCGCGTCTGTGAACTCGACGGCTTCGACACCCTCATCACCGACAGACCCTGCCCGGACGACCTGAGCGACGCCCTCGGCGCGGCGGGCGACGAGATCGTCGTGGCCTGAAGATCGTCGCGGCCTGAAGGCAGGACGGCCAACCGCTTCCTTCGGCGTCGGCAGATCCCTCTCACCTCGGGCGTGGTGGGCCCCAACCTCCCGAGGAGCAGCGTGAGAATCCAGCCGTTCCACCGCGGCCGTCCAGACGATCCATCGACGCCCCCGCCTGGACCTCCTCTTGACTCCCTCCGGCCACCACATCCACAATCACAGACAGAAGCAGTCAACTTTCCACATGTTCGGGCAATCGGAGCGGCGGCACATCATGGCAGGATCGAGACGCCGCAACCAGCCGTCCACGGCCGGACGAACCACTGCAGCCGCCCCGTGTGCGATTGTGGCCGACTCGCCGGCCCGGGCCTCCGCTTCACCCTGGCCTTCACTCGCACCGAAAGCCCGGACAGGTGAAGCCCGCCGCCGCAGCACTCGCCCGAGCCGGCCGTCCGCAGCGGTCGGCCGTGCAGCCGTGTTTGCCCGCAGCATCCTGTCGAGCGAACCGGCATCCCCGCCCGCTCCGTACAACACGGTCCGGCCAGATGGCTCCGGCTCTCCACCGAAAACGAGGGAACACATGTCCCGGCGCGGGAACACCTCCTCGGGTTCCTCCCGCGAGCCTGTGCTCGGGTACCCCCGGGCCGTCCGAGTCGGGAGCCATGCCTTCGTCGCCGGCACGACGGCCGGGCCCGCCGAAGGTGCCGACACAGCAGCGCGTGCGCGCGAGATCTTCGGCCGTGCCGGCTCCGGCTCCGACTCGGTGAGCGCTGTCCACGGCGAGGTCTTCCGCGACATCTTCCCTGTCACGACGGCCGTCGAGGTGGGCACGCTCGTTGCCGCATGCCTTCTCGTCGAGATGAAAGCCGACGCCGTCCCGCAGTGAACCCGGCCAAGAACATCACCTCGATCTTCGACCTTGACGGCGTCCTGACCAGCGAGGACACGATGTCGTCACTGGTCACAGCCCGTCTTGCAGCTCATCCTCTCCGGTTCCTCGCTGCGATCCCACCGTTCTTGCTCGCCTCGGCAGCACCGCCCGACGGCGCGCTGAAGCCCGCGATGAACCGGGCGATCGTAGCCTTGGCGCTGCGCGGAATGACCTGCGGCCAGTACAAGGAGCTGGCAACCGTGACGGGCCGGACCATGGCAGCCCGGACAGCGATCAAGCAGGCCGTGACACGGTGCCGGTACGCCCGCACTCTCGGTCCGACAGTCGTGGCGACAGCCTCGGAAGAGAACCTCGCGCGTGCGTTTCTGGACGGCGTCGGGTTGCACGGCATCCCCCTGGCCGCTTCCCGGCTCGACTTCACCCCACGAGGGCCTCGACTCGTCGCGCACAACGTGGGCGAAGCAAAGGTCGGTGCCGTCCGATCGCTGGGGTTCGCCCCGGAGGGCGCGGTCCTGTACACCGACTCGGCCAGCGACATCCCGCTCGCCCGCATCGCCCGCCGGACCGTCACCGTCAACGCCGCCCGTCACTCGATCGCGAAGCTCACCAGCGCTTCCGCAGACATCTCTCATGAGCGCTGGCGCTGAGGCGGCACGCTGTCCCAGCTGTCCCTTTCCTTCCGGCGGATCGGAGTGAGGGTTCTCCAACCTCACTCCGACGTGTGGTGAAGAACGAGAACCGCCAATCTGATGCGCAGCGCGACGGCGTCAGTCAGGATGGGTCCGCTCCCCGGAAAGCGAAGAAGGAGTTCAGCGGTGACGAAGTACCTCATCTCGTTCCCCAGTGCCGCCATGGTCTTGCCCGACGAGGATCTGCAGGCCGTCTCGGATGCGGCGCACGCGGTCGTGAAGGAGGCGAAAGACGCCGGCGTCTGGGTGTTCGGTGGCGGCATCGACGAGAGCGTGCCGCCTGTCATGGTCGGTGGCGACGGGACTGTGACCGAGGGCACCTACGATCAGACGAAGCAGATCGAAGGCGGCTACGCGGTGCTGGAGCTGGCCTCCCGCGAGGCGGCGTTGGAGTGGGCAGCGAAGATCGCGGTCGCCTGCCGATGCGCGCAGGAGGTGCGCGCGTTTCAGTACGACCCCGACAGCTGACCGGCAATTGCCTCCACCGACGGAGCGGGCAGATCGGGCTCAAGCCATCCGAGCGAGCCGCCGCTTCATCGTCCGGCGGTGTTGGCGGATGCGGGTTTCGCCGAGCTCGCCCGCAGCGCGCCACCATCGGTACGACAGCAGCGCGAACACGACGGCGCCCGCGCTGTTCAGCAGAACGTCGTCGATCGATGCGACTCTGCCCAACCCCAGCCCGAGCTGCAGCTCGGGTTCGACGGTCCGCCACACCGTCTTCCATGACGTCCCCTATCGCCGGGCGATCGCCGCGATCGTGGCGCGCTCACGACTCAGCTGCCCGATCGCCCAACCGAACGCCCTGTTCATGATCGACTCGCACGGGGCCACCAAGGAGGGAACCTGCTCCACGAACGTCTTCTAAACGCCGCCCGGCTCGATGTACCGCCACACGTGTTGCCGCCAGATCACTCCGCAAGTGCCTGGCCGAAGCCAACAAGGAAATCGAGGGCCGGCTCCACCGGCGGGCACCCGTGGTCCTGGCCGTCCACGAAGCGCATCTCCTGTGCGCCCAGGCACTCCAGGACGTCGAAGGGCTGTGGAAAGTGCCTTCACCCGCCCGTCCGCCCAACCGTCGTCCTCCTAGGCGGTGCCCGCCTCACCGCCCTGCTGCGGCGCCACCCCGCAATCGACGGGCTCAACTCCCTGGTCTATGCCCGCCATCAGACATGAGAGCGCGCAGCATGGAGACTGAGCACAGGCCCGCTGTCGCCACTTGCACGCGGGCGCATCGAGGAGGTGCTCGGCATCCCAGCCTCGGAGAGCGATCGCTCCGAGGGCCTCTCGAAGGCCTACCGGCTGCACCAGAGGAACAGCAGCGAAGGCCCGGCCCGGCCAGCCCCAGGCGGCTTACCCAGCCTTCGTCTCCGCCGCAGGCTCCACGGCCACGGACGGGACCCTGTCCTCGACGGTCGCCCTGATGTACGGGTTCAGTTCCTGCCGCGCGCTGTGTTCGTGCTGAGGAGCGAGCCGGAGGTGGTAGCAGGTGATGACCGGCAGCAGGCAGGCCAACCACGCAGCGCCCGTAGGTACTCGACGCACGTTCCTGCGTGCCCTCACCCACGGCCATGCGCTTCAACTCCACTCCGTGCAGCGCGGGTTCATGGCAGCGCTTGCCGCGCACACTCCGCTGCTGCCCAGGTGTTCTCACCGGGTCAACGCGAGCAGTTCATCGATCACCGGCCCGTCACCACCGTTACCGAGATGGGCGATGGCCGCGAACGGGGCGATCACCTGGCTCCAGGCGTGGAGCCGGTCGCCATCGAGCCCGCACGCCGCCGCCACGCGATCGCAGCGGGTCTCGACACCCTCCAGCCCGGCGCCGGCCACGACGTAGTCCACAGCGTCGAAGCACGGATCACCCACACATGCCTTCGGATCGATGGCCATCAGACCGCGCTCCGCGCCGCCGTCGAGCACGTTGCCCAGGTGCAGGTCACCGTGGAGCAACACGGTGGTCGCTTCCGTGTCCAGCAGCCGCTCACACCGCCGGATGGCCCTGCTCCACGCAGTGACATCGATACGTGCACCGATCGCAGGCTCGGACAGCCGCCTACCGACACGAGCGAAGGCCTCCTCGCACCGGCCGCGCAGCACACGCGGCGGCCGCGGAGGCGGAGCGACCCCGTGCAACGCGGCAAGCAGATCCGACCACTGCCCGGTAAGCGAAGCAGCAGGCATGTCCTCCGCCGGCGTTCCGGGCACAATCTCTTCCAACACCATTGCGCCCGCGTCCTCATCGACGGCCAGCACAGCGGGCACCCGGCCCGAGGCAGCGAACCACCCCAACATTCCGACCTGCTCGACCAAAAGGGCCCGATCCGGACTGAGCTTCAGCACCGCAGGCGTGCCGTCAGGCCATTGGCACCGCAACGCGACCGACGAAGCACCATCCGGGAGAGATTCACCGAGGGAAAGGTTCCAACGGGACGTCAACCGTGCAATCAGGTTCGGCGTGTCAGCGCACCATTCGGCAACCTGTGGACCGAATCGACGAACCAGCCGCGTAGTTACACTGTCCACATCCACCAATAGTCGTTTCATACGGGCCAGTCTGGCATCGTCCAGGCGCTGGTGGTCACCGGATGCCCAGGCCTCGACGCTGCGGTCCCAGCGGCGGACGTTCATCGTGCGGTACTCCACCAGCCGTCGAAAAGGCCGCGGTACCTGCGACTGGTTGAGCGGGTGGATCTCCACCCGCGTACAGCCCGGTCGCCCCGCCTCCGCGTGCGGCAGCCGTCCGTGCGGACCGATCCGCTGTCCCCACGAGGCATCCAATCCCGCACAGTCACCGCGACCGCACTGACGCGGGGCCCCGCACAGCCGCTCACGACCAGCTCAGGAACACCGAGTGCAAGTCCAGCCCCTCGTCGGCGAGATCGGCCGCCGTTCCTCCCCGTGTGGCCGACACCACCCGGAAGTCGGGCGCATCGTACCCATAGTCGGGGTCCTGCTCGGCATTGGGTCGGTGGACGGAGACGATGAACTTCGTCCCGTCGGGCGACATCAGCATCCCCTCTGCGACGGTGCCGTCCTGCGGGCCGACCACGCTGATCGGGGCGCCTGCGGCGCGGCTGGTGCGGGCGCTCACGGTCCGGAACGAACCGGACGACGTGCGGCACAGCACCCGGTCGTCACCGACCCAGCGACGACGCCGGTGCATCCGCTGAGCAGCACGGCACCGCGCGCCGACGTCCTGCTGAGCAGCCCCGAGGAGTTCCAGGTGCCGAAGACGGTGCCGAAAACTTTGGGTGCGATCGCCGTGAGCCGGTGGCCGTCCGACGCGAGGTGCACCATTTTCGCCGACGCGCGCGCTTGCCCGTGACAGTCAGGGGCAGGTCGTTCCCCGCGGCAGGGCCCTCGTCCGGCAGGTGGTGGTCGCCCTCGGCGGACCGGGAACCGATCCTCTTCCGGCCGTCCGGGTCCATGCACGTGAACCACACACTGCGCCCGTCCGGCGGCATCACCGCGTTCTGCTCGTCGTCGCCCGCGGCACCGCTCACTGGCGCGTGATGCGCGCCCCGGGCACCGAGGCCCGGGGGCCGGCGCCCACACGCGATCCGAACTGGGACGCTCCCCGGCAGAGAGCTGCAGCAGGACCGCCGACCGCGAGGCGCGCACCGCCCCACGCGGACGACACCACAACAGGAGAGGGCGCCGCACGTGCATTTCCTGCCCTCAGACGGTAAACGGCGTTTGGCGAAGGAACCGGTTATTGGTCCGACCGGTGACGAAGAGATTCGGGCTCTGGGTGGCCGGCATCCGCTTGAGGATCGCACGGTGGAACGCATTGTATCCGCCTGTGAATCCACCGCCGTTCCAGACCTCGAGCAGCACTGCGGTAAACAGGCCGTTGCGCAGGCCGTCAGCCGCCAGCTGATTATCCTGGCAGGCTGAGATGAGCAGTGTGGTCGCGCCGAGCTCACGGTAATCTTTGGCGTTCAGCTTGCGCTGGATGTTGTCGAAGAACTCCTTGTCTCGCTCGTACATTTCAACCTGCTTGTCCAGGGGCATGAGTCTGGACGTGGTCTCGACCTGATCAGGGTCGGTGGTCTGGAACTGCTTTTCCATGGCTTCAGGAGTGAGGATTTCCCGCACCCTGATGCCGCTGCCGCTGTGGCAGCAGTCGAGGAGACAGAGGATCCGAACACCCTCGGCGAATTCGCCGAACTCCCTGTACAGCTCGTCGTCAATGTACTCCCGATCGAAGAAGCACATGGTTTCGTCAAGCCGGTCCGGCTCATCCTCGGGCCCATTGAGGTCGGGTACCTGCCCACCATGCCCCGAGTAGGTGAATAGAAGGAAATCGCCGGACGTAAGAAGTCTTGCCGCTTTGCGTAGCTCAGTGGTGATGGCGTCGACCGTTGCCTGAGCGCTGAGAAGCATGACACGATCTTGGATCCCGGCTGCCTTGGCGAGCTGGTCCATGTCTCGCGCGTCGTTCTCACAGGCGACAAGCGTGCCGTCCCAACCGTTGTACTTTGTGGGATCGACCTTGTTGAGACCGATGTGAATGGACATTCCCTGAGCCATGGAGAAACTTCCTTCTGTGTGGAATGGGTGCGATCCGAGGAGTACGAGCAAGAGCGCATCGGCGGCACGAAGCCGGCGAGGAGATGCACCCCCTGATTCCCGATCCTGATCGTAACCACCCCATTTACGCATAGCTCACCAGTTCTTCCACTTGGGTGATTTCGCTGCACATGTTGGTGTAGGAACTCGGTGCTGCACGGTACGTAGAAGGACATGACGCCCTCCCCTGATCCCACACCGGCCACCGAGGCTGTGACGCGTGACTCCTTGGCGAATCGCAAGGGATACGACGAGCGATTTCTCGGACCGACTGTGCCGTTGCCCCGGCCTACTGATCCGAACATCGAAACGGTGGTCCTGCCGTACACACACTTCAGCGTGGTGTTTCGTCCTGACCGCCGACTGGCCACCTCAACGGCTGTCACGATCGACGGTGTGAGGTTGATCGACTCACCGCGCGACGACAACTGGCAGTTCGACCCGCGCCTTCCAGAAAGTCAGCAGGCGGGGCATGCGATCTACAAGAACAACCCGCTGGACAAAGGGCACCTCGTCCGCCGGCTCGATCCGGTATGGGGCGTGGGCAACGAGGCGACCACGGCCAACAGCGACACGTTCCACTACACGAACGCCGCTCCGCAGATGGACATCTTCAACCAGGGCAAGGAGTTGTGGCTGGGACTGGAGAACTTCCTGCTCGATCACGCCGAGCAGTTCGACCGGAAGCTCTCGGTGTTCACCGGGCCGGTGCTCGAAGGCACTGACCCGCCGTATCGGGGCATCAAGGTACCCCTCCGCTTCTGGAAGGTCGCTGCGTTCATGCAGGACGGTGACCTGGCGTCCACCGCGTACGTCCTGGATCAAAGCCCCGACCTGACCCGCGATGCTGCGGCCCGTGCACTGGCCGAAGCTGCGAGAGCTGGAGACCCTCCGCCGCTGGGTGCCTTCCGTACCTTCCAGGTACCGGTGGCTGACGTCGCGGAGATTACGGGTCTCGACTTGGGTCCCCTGCCAGATGCTGACCGCCTGCCTCCCGTCCGCGCGGGTAAGCGCTGGAGGCAGCTGGAAAGCCTCGATGACGTCGTCGTCTAAGCCTCGATCCGCCGACGTGGTCTGGAAGTGATCTTCTGACGGGTTTCTGAGCCGGTTTTGGGTCGGCCGATGGGCATGGGCGTGCTGCATCCGCTGGCCTGCCCAGCTTTTCCACGGTTTTGGTTCCGGTCGGGCCCTCGCGGGCGGGGTGGGCAGAGACTGTCAGGCGGGTTCGGGTGGGCGGTGGACGGTGTCGAACAGGTGCGTCCAGGCTTTTTGCCAGCGCCAGTTGCGCGGAAGGTGCAGGGTGACGCGCCGTGCGGAGCGGGCGATCCGGGCCGGAACCTGGACCAGGTGGGCGCGGAGGGTGGCGGTGGTGGCCTTGGCGTGGAAGGCGGAGGCCAGGGCGCCGGTGGCCCGCAGCAGGTTCGCAAAACAGCCGGACTCTGGCCGGCCCCGCCCGCGTGGTGCTCGGACGTGTGCTGGGCAGTGTCCTTGCGGATCTACGTGCGCAGCGTCTCCTCGGTGATCCCGAGCTCCGCGGCCACCGCTGCGTACGTGCGTTTACCGCCGGCTGCCCGGTACAGGGCGAAAGCGTCCAGTATGCCGGTGGTACACCGGTCTCAAACTCCAGCTCTCATGGCAGGAGTTGACATGTCTTGTCCGAACCGGTCAGCGTAGGCACGCGTTGCCGCGAACGATGGCAGGCTTCTTCGTGACCGGATCACCCACTCATCCGCATCCGGACCGCGCGCCCCGGACACCGCCGACGGTCTGTTCCTGCCGGTGCGCTCCACTTCTGAGGAGGACTCCGACATGTCATCTCCCACTTCCACGAAACGAACTGTCGCGGCGGTGCACGCCGCTCCTGTGTTCATGGACACCGAGGCAACCGTCGGCAAGGTCATCCACTTCATCGAACAGGCCGGCCGGGAGGACATCGACCTGCTGGTGTTTCCCGAGACCTTCGTGCCCGGTTACCCGTACTGGATCGAGGCCTACGCCCCGCTGGACCAGCAGGGCGCCAACGCCGCATACGCCGAGGCGTCCGTCGAGGTGCCCGGTCCGCAGATCGCCCGGGTCCAAGCCGCTTGTGACCGCGCCGGGGTCGGCGCCGTTCTCGGTGTCAGCGAACGGCTCGCGGGGACCCGCACGTGTTTCAACAGCCAGGTCTTCATCGAACCCGACGGCACCCTTCTCGGAGTTCACCGCAAGCTCCAGCCCACCTACGCCGAACGGATCGTGTGGGCTCAGGGCGGTGGCGCCACCCTCAGCGTCTTCGACAGCACTCTGGGCCGGATCGGCGGTCTGGCCTGCTGGGAACACACCATGAACCTGGCCCGGCAGTCCCTGATCACTCAGGGCCAGCAGATCCACGCAGCAGCATGGCCCGGCCTGTCCACCATGACCGGCTTCGAGACCGTCGCCGACGTCCAGATCGACGCCATGATGAAGACCCACGCCCTCACGGCTCAGGCGTTCGTCATCTCCGCCGGAAACCCGGTGGACGAGACGTGCCTGCAGTGGATGGAGTCCACCGTCGGACCGCAGAAGCACATCACTGCGGGCGGCGGCTGGTCGGCCGTGATCCACCCCTTCAACCAGTACCTCGCCGGCCCGCACACCGGCCTCGAGGAGAAGCTCGTCACCGCCGAGATCGACCTCGCCGACATCAACGCCGTCAAGGTCTGGGTCGACTCCCGCGGCCACTACGCGCGACCGGAGATCCTCGGTCTACGGGTCGACCGACGCCCGCTCTGGCATGACGAAGGACACCGTGAATGGCCTGCCGCCCCGAGCGACGGCACCGCCGCCCCGGCGGCCGAAACGGCCTGAGCAGACGGCATCGGGTCGCCGGTGGTGATGCGGGGGTCGATCTGGAGTCGTGGCGGGCGGTGGGGAGGGATGCAGTGATCTTCCCGGAGGTGGCGGTTCTGGCGGACGCGTTACCGGATCCGGCGGTGGCTCAGCCGGAATGGGCGGGTAGCGGAGTGAGCGCGGTGGCCGTTGCCTGCGGATGGGGCGTTCTGCCTTCGCCTCGGGGAGCGGGTGGGGCGGGACTGGTCGGTGCCGCCGGTGACGGTCGATTACGGCGGTCCGCTGATCGCGTGGGTGGGGACCTCATCCGTCTGCGCCGCCATCCTGAGGGCCTGCCCGGTCCGTTCGTACGAATCGACGAGAACCTGTGGCGGGTGCGGCAGAAACACCAACCCGCCACGATGGATGCGCAGTTGCGGGATCTGGGCAAGGAACGCGCGTCGCCCTGCTCGGGGACCACGCGGCGCTCGGTGGTGCCGGCCGAGCAGCGAGCGCTGATCACGGCCCTGGTCGACGAAGCCGGGGAGCAGCCGGCCCAGCTGCGCGGTGCCCAGCACGCGACGATCAAGCGCGCTGTCCTGAACAAGGTCGGCACCATCATGAGCCACTGGCACGGCGGCCGCTCACGGCATCGCAACGTTGACCGCTGCGCCACATGCGATTGCGATATCAGCCATTGCGGTGCAGGGGGCGCGCCGAGGCACACCGAGTTACGCTCCCGCGCGCCCTTCCCTGCGGGTTCACCGGTCCCGCATGCTGAAGGGCGCACGGCGGATGGAGTCGGGCGTGGTGTGTCGGCCCGGACCGGTGCGCGTGGGGAGGCGTCATGGAGCAGGCAGCGGATGAGGGGCCTTCCGTGCAGGAGGTCGGAGCGTGGTACGACCGCTTGGGTGGCCTGTACAGCCTGACGATGGGCGACAGCATGCATCTGGGCATGTGGGATGACGGGGTGCGCCCGAAGCCCGGGCGGGTCCTGTCGGCGGAGGAGACGTGGGAGGAGCTGACAGCGGCGCAGGACCGGTGGACCGATGAACTGATCGGCGAGCTTTCCCTCGGGCCCGGGCAACGGGCGCTGGATGTGGGTTGCGGCACGGGACGGCCCGCGGTGCGTCTCGCCCAGGCCTCCGGCGGGCAGGTCCTTGGTATTACCGCCAGCGGTGCCCAGGTCGAGCAGGCCCGCGATCGGGCCACCCGCGCCGGCGTCGCCGGCCGCACCGAGTTCCTGCAGGCCGATGCGATGAATCTGCCGTTCGAGGACGCTTCGTTCGACGCGGTGTGGGCGATCGAGTCGTTCGCCCACTTCGCCGACCGTCCCCGTGCTCTGCACGAGGCTGGGCGTGTTCTGCGGCCCGGTGGCCGGCTCGTCCTGGCGGACTGCTTCGAACACGTCCCGTTCACCGACCAGGATGTGGCGCTCTTCCGCGCGGGCTTCGCGCTCGCTCGCCTGCCTGGCTCCCTCGACGACTACCCATCCCTCGCCCGGCAGGCCGGCTTCACCATCGACCGTGTACGTGACAGGACCGGTGACTTCACACCTACCTATCATCTGATCCCCCAGATCTTCGCGGCACGTCGCCGACAGATCGAGGAACTCCTGGGCACCGACATCGCCACGCAACTGGAATCGGCCTATCCGCTGATTCTCGGCCTGTGCCGGGACAAGATGGGCTACGTCATGGTCCGTGCCGATAAACCGGCCCCGTGATCACCAGGCTCGCCGACCACCCGTCCTGGCGGCAGACATACATCCTGCTCGCTCCGGTGCGAACCACTGTCGCTGTTCCCGCACATGCGCTCGCTTTCTTGGCCTTCCAAGTGTTGCCCGTGGTGTGAATCGTCGTGGTCGGCGCCCTGTTGCTGTGGGCTTGTGGGCAGAGAACGGGCAGGGGCCGCCCCGGCGGTAATGCGTCCCTGCTTGGGACCGGGGGGCCTTCCCATGGTTCCCATGACGGCGCGGGCCAGGAACCCGTTTGAGCGCTGTCGTGACGGAGTGGGGATCAACCCAGGGGTGGTCAGCTCAGCGTGAAGCTGCGGCTGGTACGACGCGCACGCCACACGGCCCCACACATGGGCGGACTGCGCCCCGGGCCTGTCCACGGAGGGGCCAGGGCGGGCCCTGCGGAAGGTGATACCGCGCCGAACACCTGAGCGTTTCTGGCGATCACGTTGCCCGGGAACGGCAAGGGCGATTGAACTCCGGTTGCCGGTCGCTCTCCTTTCCTGCTTGATCGCGGCGGGAAGAGTCTTGGGTCGTTCCGGTGGGGAACGCCGACGGAGACGAGCGGGGGGGCCGACCGGATCACACCCTTCTCTCGCCGTACAGCCGTGAAGTCCACGCGGTACAGGGCTGTACTGAACGTCCTCGATGCCGCCGCGGCCGCCGCCATCCACATCTGGAAGAAGCAGGCAGGGCCGGCTGACTCATCGTGAGGATGGGGGCCGGCCGCGCACCGGCGACCGGCCTATGCCCGGCCGGGAGTGAACTGCCCGCGTTGATGGTGGTCAGATCACGGTCACCTGGTGCCGCACCACTGCGTCGAAGAGAAAGCCCTGCGTATTGGCCACGGCGGTGTCCGGCTGGGTGTGACCGGCCGTGTCGGTGGCGCGGGCCAGGAGGTGAGTGTCGCCGAGTGTGTCGGGCTTCCAGGTCAGGGACCAGCGGGTCCAGGTGCCAGCACGGGGCCGGTCGTGGAGGCGGGCGGGCCGCCAGCTCGCCCCTCCGTCCGTGCTGACATCGACCCGCGCGATGGCCCCCGCACCCGACCACGACCGGCCGTGCAGCACCTTTCCCTTCCCCACCGTGAACCTCTCCCCGCTCGCAAGCTCGAAGGCACTCCTGACCACCTGCCGGCTCAGCGGCGCGCTGCCCTCCTCCGGGTATGCGGGGCCGAACAGACGGTAGAAGATGGTGTTCCAGGGCGAGTAGAGCGGCTGCGTGGACACCTCGATGTCGCCGACCCACTTGATCGACGCGATCCCCACCCACCACGGCACCAGCACCCGCACCGGATACCCGTGGTCGTACGGAAGCGGTTCGCCGTTCATCTCGTACGCCAGCAGCACATCGTCCAGCGCCTTGGCCAGCGGCAGCGGACGGCGTACCCGCCCGAGGTTCTCGCCGCCGCTGAAGAAATCGGCGTCCAGACCGCGGGGCTGCACATCCATGGCGTACGAGGACAGCCCGGCCTTGCGCAGGACGTCGGCCAGGCGTACCCCGCGCCAGCGCGCGACGCCGATCGCGCCCAGCGTCCACGGGGTGCCTGTGACCTTCTCGCCCTGCTGCGTCGTGAAGTAGCTGCGACCGTTTCCGGCGCACTCGACGAACGCTGTACGGGTCACGGCGGGCAAGGCGCGCAGATCGTCGTACCCGAACTCCACCGGCCTGTCCTCACGGGGCGCGCCACGCAGCCCGCTGCCCCACAGCCTCAGCCGCCAGTCGGCGGCATCCAGGACAGGGGTGGCGGTGTGGTTGCGCACGAAGAACAGTTCGTTGGGGGTGTGGTGGCCCGTTCCGCTTAACGCCTCCCAGCGGGTCTCGGCATTGGTGTCGCGCCGGATGAACCGCTCAGGCGGCAGCGGCTTGACAATCGTGGGATCGGCGGCATGAGCAAGGTACGGCGGCGGGAGCGCGGCCCCGGCGGCGGTCGCGGCGAGCAGGGTCAGCAGCCGGCGGCGGGTGACCCCGTCCGCCCTTGCCTCCCCGGAGAGCCATTGGCTCAGCCTGCGGCGGTCGTACGCGGATTCGTCGTGGTTGCTGGCGGAGACGGGTGAAGGCATGACATTTCCTCGTCGTTGAGACAGCAGACAGACATAGGAGAGGACATTGCGAGCCGACGCACTGGGCGGCGCGCCGGGAAGGCGTCCGAGGTCCGCTGCGCGGGGGCGCGGCGGTGCGCCAGAGGCTCCAACGGCGTCATGCCGGGATGCAAGCACGTGGCACGAGAAGGCGTCAACGGGGCGATCTAGCCCCACTGCCGTGTAGTTGAGGGAGGCCTGCGGCGTCTGCTCGGCTCCGTGATCGAGGGGTGCGCGATGGCGTCGGTGCTGGGAATGCTGGAGGAGCGGGAGACAGCGGCTCGGGTGCGGGTGGAAGGACTGCGCGAAGAAGTCGCGCGGCTGGCTGGGGTGCTGGAGGCGGCGGAGATCAAGCTGTACCGGCGTGTGATCGCGCGGGAGGAAGTGGTAGAGGCCCTGGCGGCGTTCGGCAAGCGGCTGCCCAATACTGAACCTAAGCTCCGCAAGCTGTTCGCGAAACTCCAGGCCAAGCACGGAACCGTGCTGTGGTGGTCGGCCGGCCTCGATCGAGGCCCTGCCGCTGGCCATGGCCCGGGACATGGGCTGCCCGGTCGCCTACCTGCCGGGGCTGACAATGCGGCGGATCGCCGACCTCTACCCCGGCGCGGCCAAGACCGACGCGGAAGACGCGTTCATCATCGCCGACGCCGCCCGCGCGAGGCCCTACACCCTGCACTCGATCGACCTCGACGACGAGACGAGCACCGAGCTGGAGGTGATCGTCGGCTTCGACGACGACCTGGCCGGCGAGGCCATCCGAGTCGCGAACCGGCTCCACGGCCAGCTGACCCAGATCCACCGGTTCTTGGAACGGGTCCTGAGGCCGCGATTGCAGCACCCGGCCGTCCTCACGCTGCTGGAACGGTTCAGGTCACCGGCCCAGATCCGCAAGGCGGGCCGGCCTCGGCCGCGGCAACGCCAGGATCGCCGACGGCCAGGGCGGGGCAACGCCGATCCCACCCGCCCCAGGGCTGGCGAGGGCGGTGTCGCGGTTGCCCCACAGGGACTGAAGGGACCGGGCTGTGGCATCGGGATCCCGGCCGAGAAAGCAGCCGCTCTCGGTGACGGCGGCCCCCTGCGCCACTCAAACAGCGAGGCGCCGCCATCCGGCCAGGTCCTTGACGGACACAGCCCCGCTACTCCGACGGAGCGTCAGCCCGCCCAGACCTCGGCCTCGTCGGCCGGGACGGTGGTGGCCAGGCCCAGTTCCTTGCGGGCGGCAACCGACTTGTTCGGGTCAATGCCGGTGAACGCCGGGTCGTAGGCGATGTAAAAGGCGTCGGCGTCGGCGGCGTTCGCAGCCTTCTTCCAGTTTTTGGCCGCCTTTGTCAGCGTCGCGCGGAGCTTGCCGACCTCGGTGCCCTCGATGTCGTCCAGGCCCTTGACGTGTGCGTCGAGGGCGGCCGCGACGGCCTTGGCCTGCGCCTTGTAGCCGGCCAGGTCGTCCTCGACGGCGTCCTTCTCGGACTGGTTCGCCCACAGGGCCTCGTAGACCGCGTTCGAACCCTTGAGGTACGTGGTCTGCTCGGGCTTGAGGGACTTCGCGGTGCCCAGCGAGCCGCTGAACGTGCCCTTCTCCACGGTGTAGGTGCAGCTCACTGCGCGGTCACCCGTCACCCAGCTCTCCTTGGTCGGGGTGTAGTAGAAGAGGGCGACGCCCTTGGGGAGCGCCCAGGTGTCCGGGGCGTACTTCTGCGCCTCGACCGGGCAGCGGTTGTCCGCGATCGTCGAGACCCCGTCGTCGCCGGGGTACTCCTTGCCCTTGTCGATCGCGAACTCGCCGACGACCTGGCCCTCGTGCGCCTCGTCGCAAGGCACGATCTCGACGGCGTACGCCGTCCCCTCGGCCTTGCCGTTCGGGTTGTAGCAGTCGCCGATGTCCAACGAGAAAACCGAGCGCTGACGAGTCACCTTCTTCGCGCTGTCCTTGGCGCTGTCGACGGCGTCGGAGACGTCCGAGCATCCCACCGCACCGATCGCGAGCAGGGCGGCAACGGCAGATATGCCGCGAAGGGAACGATACGGAGCACTGATTGTCATGACGTGTACATCCTCTTAAGTGATCTTTACGAAGCTCGCGCGCATCGTATGTCATTCCTGTGGCCGGGTTGCACGAAGGCCCGCACCCCATCGCGGCGTCTCTGACTCACGGCGGGCCGCGAGGGTTGTATCCGGGCTCCTCGCAGGTGACCTGCCTCCACCGATCAAGGACGGCGAAACAGCCCCCTGGAGAGCACTTTGTCCCAGATGAGGTGTTTGACTAGAGGCTCTCAGGTGTCGGAGGCCGGGCTACGGTCGGAACGTCGGGTGTGCCACAGTGATCGCATGACGTGGAACGGTGACGAGTACCAGGCCCGGTTCGACTGCATTGCCGCAGAGGGCGGAGACGTTCACGGTGAAGCCGCGCTGGTCCGCTCCTTCGAGCCCACCACCGTCCTCGATGCGGGCTGCGGTACTGGCCGAGTGGCCATCGAGTTGGCCCGCTACGGGATCGCCGTGGTCGGCGTGGACGTCAACGAATCGATGATCACGACCGCCCGGCGTCTGGCGCCGGAAATCCGCTGGCACCAGCACGACCTGGTCGGCCTCGACCTGGGGCTGTCGTTCGACGTCGTGGTGATGGCGGGCAACGTCCCCCTGTTCACCCCGCCGGGAACGGAACCGGCCCTGGTCGCCGGGGTGGCAGGCCACGTCCGTTCGTGCGGCCGCCTTGTTGCGGGGTTCTCCCTGGACCGTGGTTACACGCTGGACGAATACGACGCTCACTGCCGTGCGGCGGGACTCGTCCTTGAAGCCAGATACGCGACCTGGTCTCGAGCCCCTTACACCGACGGGAAGTACGCCGTTTCCGTGCACCGCAGGTGCTGACCGTCCGGCGGCGGCTGCGGAGCCGTCCCCGCCTGCCTCCAGCCGTTCCGCATGAGCCCCGGTTGAACCCGGGAACGACACCCCCGGTTCCTGTGGTCCACAATCGTTGTGCCACCACGGCGAAGTGCTCAGGGCGGTGATACAGGCCATGGACGAGCACCGCGGTGGCCAATGCGCACGCCTCCTCGGGTCGGTGTCAGACGAGTGTCTCAGGGCGCTCAGCCGTACCGCTGCAGCAGTCCGTCCACGTACGCCTCCAGCCGTTCTCCCAGCACATCAGATGTCAGATCGCCCCGCCCCAGTTCACGCCACGGCCCGGCCAGCTTCGCGGCGTCGGGGCAGTAGTGCAGGGCGTCGAGCAGCCGCCAGTACAAGTGGTCGGGGTCGTCGGCGAGGTCGCGGCCACCGTGTGCCTCGTACCGCTCGCGGAACTCCAGCCCGTGCGTCGGCCCGTGCAGCAGTGCGAGGGCTGTCGAGCAGTGCGCCACGTCGAGGTCGGCAGGTCCCCACGAGGTCTCGACCCAGTCCACGACACCGGTGATCCGCAGATTGGGTCCGGCTCCCGTGAAGAGCACGTTTCCAGGGTGGAAATCGCGGTGCAGAAAGCAGCCTTCGTACGGCGGCGGGTCGCGGCGGATCATGTCCACGGCCCGCTCCCACAAGGGACCGCCCGGGGTACGGACACGCTCCGGGGACGTCCACGCCTGGAACGTGCGCGGTCTTTCGGCCGGTACGACGTCGTGGACGCGGACGAGCTGAGCCGCGAGCAGGTCCAGACGCCGGTCGAGGCCGTCCTCGTCCACGCGGACGCGGCCCGGCAGGGCGGACATCAACAGGGTCGGGTGGTCGCAGTGTTCGGCCATGGCATCCGCAGCGACGAACCGGGGCGCCGGGATACCTCCCTGTCCGGCGAGCAGCGCCAGGACGGACGCCTCGCGGGCCAGCAGCCCGCGCCCTGCATGGCGGAAGAACGGCTTCACGAAGGTCCGTTGCACCAGGGCGGAGCCGTCGTCGAGCATGAGCCGGCGCATCTGGGAGCTCCAACCACCGTACAAGAGGCGCAAGTTGACGACCGAGCGGCCGTGGCCGAGCTGCTTGGCCACCCACGCACGCGTGGCCGACCAGCCATGGTCGTCGAGGCCCGTCAGCACCGCATCCACGAACTCCCGCCGGTCGTCGTCGTGATCGTGGAACCACATTCCCAGCTGGTGCTGCGCGTCCGGAAGGTCGAACCGTGTGTACTGGGCGCGCGCGGCCAGCGAGTCCTGTACCGACTCGGTCACCGCGGGCGGTATCACCGCGTCGGTGCCCGGCACAGCGAGCACCGCCCGGCCCTCGTAGGCACGCAGTACCTGAAGCGCGGGCGCCTCCCGCCAGCTCTCCGGCTGCCGGATGATCCCACTGAATCGGCCGTTCCCGTTCTGGAAGGGCACGTCCCACGCCTCGGCGGTGTACACGGCGGGCGCGCACAGCCCCAGCGCCGCCACCCGATCCCCAAAGTGCCGGACAAGATCGGCCACCGTCTGGCCGCTCATACTGAAACCCACCAGGACCAGCGGTCCGTCCGCCCCCGCGTACGCGTCGATCACCGCGACGGCCTGCTCGAACCGTCGCCGCAGGCTCAGCTCACTGAGCTTCCCGGTGCTTTCTCCGTGCCCGGAGAAGTCGAAGGCGATCCCTCGACAGCCGTGGGCCACGAATTCCCTTACCAGCGGGATCAGTCGCTCCATGCTGCTGGTGCCTGCGCCATGCAGCACCACGGCGGTGCCCCCGGAAGGATCACCGCCGTACACACCGCTGAGCCGTTCACCGTCGTGGTCGTGCGTGAAGTCGAAGAGCATGCCCCCTATTCACTCACGCCGTGGCCTTCGTCTTTCGGGAGTGTCACCGCCGGCGTCCGACCTCCGGAGTCATCTTTCGGGGGTGGAACGGTTGGATT
Source organism: Streptomyces sp. NPDC001880 (assembly GCF_053594575.1). Lineage (NCBI taxonomy): Bacteria > Bacillati > Actinomycetota > Actinomycetes > Kitasatosporales > Streptomycetaceae > Streptomyces > Streptomyces sp. NPDC001880. The sequence goes on along the minus strand of NZ_JBSFET010000065.1, from coordinate 10,214 downwards.
GCCGAGGGCGACGGGAGCTCGGCGCGTCAGACGGGCCGCGTCGGTCGTCGCTGCGTCTGACGATCACCAGGACCAGCGCGAGCGCGGCCATGCAGTACTCGATCAAACTGCCGGGTGTAGCCGCCGTCGGCCCACACCAGGGCGGGACGGTGGTGTGCCCCGGCCACCCGCGTGAGCAGGACGTGGGCGGCAGCCCGGTCTCCGGTGTCCGCGGCGGTGACCATCACCCCCGGCAGCGGGCCGGGCGTGTCGACCACGACGTGCCTCTTGCGGCCGTTGACCAGCTTGCCGACGTCGAGGTTTTGATCGGGACCACGGGGGGTGTGGGGTGCTCGAAAGATTCACTGATCGTGCACAACGGGTTGTCTTCCTGGCTCAGGAAGGGGCCCGGATGCTCACCCATCAGGGACTTCGAGAAAGATCACCCTGACGAGCCGAAGTCGGTCTCGTGCTCCAGTGACTGGCTCGGTGCAGCGGACGCGCCTGGGGCGCCGTCCGCGCTCCGTGATCCGGATTCCGGCGTGGAGATGGTGTCCAGGAGGCTGAGCACGCCGGTACATGCCCGGCCGGGTGGCCTCCCACGACGGGTGGCGCGCCCGGCCGGTCAGGGTTCTCCTGCCGGTGTGACTACTCGTGCGTGTGTCCAAGATCTTGGTGATTTCCGGCACGTCGCACTGGTGCCTCGTCACCCTCCGAGGGTGTGCCCCTCCGTCCGCCAGGTGGCGAGTGCAGGTTTCACACGGTTGCGATGCCCGGGTCGCTCACGCCGGCTTGACCGTTCTCGACGTGCCCGGCCATGCGCCGCAGGTATCCGGCGTTGCCCTCGACGACGACCGTCAGGTCGTACCAGCGCTTGGTGGCGCGCAGGTCGATGCTCTGCACGACGGTGGCACCGGTGCGAACCGTGTAGGTTTGGCGCTCGCCGCCGTACGCGTTGGTCACGGTGACGTGCGCGTCGGCGGTCGACGGGTTGGTCAGGGTGAGCTTCAGGTTGCCGGCGTCGTGGCGTGTCGTCACCTCCGGCTCGGCGGCTTTGTTGTTGCCCTTGAAGGTGCGCAGGAAGCCGTTCGGGCCGTGGGCCGTGAGGTCGTAACTTCCGCCGGAGTAAAACGAGTTCCAGCTGTCGGAAACGGTCTTGCCAGCTGCCGCCGTGTACGTCCATGGGCCGTCGGTGCGCTTCTGCGAGCGCACCTGGAAGGCGGCGCCCGCCCGGTCCCCTGCACTGAACGTCAGCTTGTACTTGCCGGTGGTGAGGTCTGCGGCCCCGTCGACGTAGGGGGCGTAAGGGAGCGGGCGGCTCGGCCGCGCGCCGGCCTCTTGCCGGGGCAGGGTGCCCTGGGCGGGCGGCCTCGGTACGTAGCTGTTGTGGCGGTCGCGATCCGGTGGGGCGTAACCCGCGGTGTCCGGCAGGTCAGCCGGGTCTGTGATCTTGAGGGAGAAGTCGAAGGCGGATGTGAGGTCACCGCAGATGGCGCGCCGCCATGGTGAGATGTTGGTCTCCTTCACTCCGAACCGGTTCTCCATGAAGCGCAGGATCGAGGTGTGGTCGAAGGTCTCGGAGCAGACGTATCCGCCAGTGGACCACGGCGAGACAACGATCATCGGGACACGCTGTCCGAGGCCGTAGGGACCTGCGGCGTACCCGATGCTGCCCTTGTAGTGGTCGAGTGTGGTGTCGACGGTGGACAGGCCTTGGCTGGCGGAAGCCGGCGGGTAGGGCGGCACGACGTGGTCGAAGTAGCCGTCGTTCTCATCGTATGTGATGAACAGGGCGGTCCTGCTCCATACGTCGGGGTTCGAGGTGAGCGCGTCAAGGACATGCGATATGTACCAAGCGCCGTAGTTTGCAGGCCAGTTGGGGTGCTCGGAGAACGCTTCAGGGGCGGCGATCCAGGAGATCTGCGGCAACCTTGCTGCCTTGACGTCGGCTTTGAGGATGTCGAAGTATCCGTCTCCCGCCTTGGCGTTCGTGCCGGTGCGGGCCTTTTCGTACAGGGGGTCGCCGGGCTTGGCATTACGGTAGTTGTTGAAGTACAGCAGGGAATTGTCGCCGTAGTTGCCACGGTATGCGTCGTTGATCCAGCCCCAGCCGCCGGCCGCGTCGAGGCCGTCGCCGATGTCCTGGTACACCTTCCAGGAGATGCCTGCCTTCTCAAGGCGTTCGGCGTACGTCGTCCAGCCGTAGCCTGCCTCCTGGTTGCCGAGAACCGGGCCGCCGCCGGTGCCGTCGTTGCCAACGTGTCCGGAGAGCATGTAATAGCGGTTCGGGTCTGTCGCGCCGATGAACGAGCAGTGATAGTTGTCGCAGATGGTGAATTTGTCGGCGAGAGCGTAGTGGAACGGGATGTCGTCCCGTGTCAGGTACGCCATGGTGCCGGTGCCTTTGGCGGGGATCCAGTTGTCGTACTTGCCGTTGTTGAACGCGTTGTGGCCGCCGGCCCAGTCGTGGTCGAGGCCCGCGATGAACTGCATGCCCAGGTTATTGGCGTCCGGGTGGTAGGGCAGGGTTTCCTTGCCGAAGCTTGCCTGGTGCCATACCGGTTTGCCGCTGGGCAGTGTCACCGGGCGGGGGTCTCCGAAGCCCCTGACACCCTTCATCGAGCCGAAGTAATGATCGAAGGAACGGTTCTCCTGCATGAGGACGACGATGTGTTCGATGTCCTGGACGGTTCCGCTGCGGCGCGCCGCGGGGATGGCTGCGGCGCGGTCGATGGAGCCGGACAGGGCGGCGAACCCTGCGGTGGCTCCGGCGATTTGAAGGAAGCGACGCCGATTGATTTCGTTCATGGGTGTGGGGGTCCTCCTGTTGCTTCGATGATGTCCGTCCACGAAGAGGGGCAGACGGAGTATTCAAGAGGACCCCGGCTTGAGGAAAGTGGGCGGAGGTGACGGTCGCGCAAAATGTGGGACGCTGGTGTGCGGGACGTCAGCGCGTCGACAGGGAAGGAAACCGGAGCCCTTCGGCCGCCGTGGCCAGACGCCGATCAAACGTCCGGGACTCTTCCTGAGCTGGATCCTGGTCACCGATCTGACGGTTGACGCTCTGAAGATCGTGCCGCAGCCATGGAACGCGGGGGCTGTCCCCGTTGTCTTGTCGCGCTGTTGCTCTACTCCCGGGCGTCAGTTCAGAGGGAGTGAGTTCGCTCACGGCCGGGGCCATCGCCGGATTGCTGCGGCGGTGATGGTGACGTGGAAGACGTAGCCCAGCTTGTCGTAACAGGTCGGTGTGCCACGAGGGACCATGGAATCGAGTGAGGTGAGAGACCCTCACCGCCGGGTTGTCGCAGCACATGAACAACCCCCTTGTCCGGCCTTCCGCCGGACAAGGGGGTTGTTTCGTCACGCTGCTTCGTACGGGTGGGCCTGGCCGCCCCGCGTCAGCGGACGTCGAACGAGTGGGCGTTGTAGCCGTTGGTAGTGCTGCAGCCGACGACTCGGGCGTAAGCGGGAGCGCCAGCGGTGGAGGGGTTCAGACACAGGTTGTGGGCCTTGTTCTTGAGCTGGTACCGGCTCGGCTTGCTGGCTTCCTCCATGCTGAAGATCTGCTCGTCCCAGCGGGAGTCACACGGGCGCTGCTGGAGGGCTTCGCTAGCGCCTCCGCCGACAGCTGTGACACACATGTCGCTGTTGAGATTGCGCAGCAGGAAGGTGGTGCTGGTGACCGGGTCGATGGCCCACTTCTGGGCCAGGTTGTCGGTGTCGACCTCGTAATGGATCTGGGCGCCGCCGACCGTTGAATTGCCGGCCACTCCGAGGACGTAGCCGGTCTGCCAGTTGCGGACCTTGGTGCCGCTCAGTGGTCCGGTCGCGTCGGCGGTACCCACTCCGAGCACGGTCGCGCTCAGTGCTACGGCGATCGTGGCGCAGGCAGATCGAATGCGCATGAAAAGCTCCTCCACTTCGAAACGATCACGTTGCGTAATCGTTTGAATACGCACAGTACTGCACTGGTTCGGGTGTCCCCCGCCAACGCACCGCAACGATGGAGTGACTCAACTCGTCCGGTCGTCCCGGTAGTGGACCAAGATGCAGCGGCTCCGGGGGGTGACGACGCTGCCGGCGATCCGAGGCGTGGCAAGTCGCCCTGTTCTCATACGGCCGTCTGGCCGTCAGGACTGAGCCATGCCAGGCCCGACCGGGACATGGTGGCGCCCCTGGCGGCCGCGAAAGACTGGCTGCCCACGGCATCGGTTGTCGTCTCGAAGTTGCTGGGCTGTTGGCGCGCGCCGACGGTATCGTCGTACCGGACAGCAGGCTTGACGGTGCCGGTGATGGCGCAGGCCATCGTCGACCACCTGACCTCCAACGGCACCATCATCGGGACCGGCACCGACTCCTGCCGCCTCGCCAGCACCGGGGCGCGCGGAAGAACCCGTCAAGGCCGGCTGACAGCAACGGCCCAGCCTCGGTGGCCGCCGCCTTGCAGGCGGTGGCCACCGACCGCTCAGCTCGTCGTAGTGCCCTGGTGGAAGTACATGCGCCAGCCCACTTCCGTCAGACGCCACATGGAGCTCCGCCGTGCGCGGCGCCCATTGTGGTCAGCAAAGTACGTCAGGTGAACGATGCCGGGAGCGAGCGCGGTACCTGACATCTCGCTGACCTCGACCGGAGCTTCGGGGGCCACCGAACCGTCGCTCGTCACCGTGAGAATCGATGTCGCGTCCCAGCGCCGCCCCGACGCGCCGATCTCAAGGAATTCCGGGTCCAGGAGCTCCAGGACCCGGGCCGGCGAAGCACGCACGTCAGGGTCGAGAAGCCGCATCTCCGCCTCAATGGCCGCTTGAACGGCCCGCTCACTCCCGTCTGCCATGCGCGAACCCTACGGGCGTTCCTCGTGACGTCACAGCGAATAGTTGACGCAACGCAACCAGCGACACCGGCAACGACATCGTTTCTCGTCTTTTCAGCCGTCCGACACCGGCCCTGGAACGCCGTTGACGGGGAATTCAGTGACATGGATGATCCGTTGGAGCCGCGTCGGAGCTCGTGACGCGCGCCCGGCAGGCCGCGAGACCCGACAGGAGTCCTCATGCTCAATGAGTTCAGTTACGACGTGGGGCTGTGGGACATCTCCCGTTTCCGGGAGCGTCCGCCGCAGGACACCTTCACGGTCTTCGACCTCGAATGGCATCTGCTCCCCGACGTGTGGCCGGGAAACGCGGTCGCCACGAAGCTCTTCACGTCCTGGCTGCCCTACGAGGAGGTCGACAGCTTCCTCGAAGTCGGCTGCGGTGCCGGCGTGACGGCCGTCATCGCGGCGATGCGGGGCTGTTCGCGGGTCTGTGCCCTCGACATCAATCCGGCGGCGGCCGACACGGCCGAGCTGAACGCGACGCGGCACGGTGTGGGCGACAAGGTCACCACGCTGACCAGCGATCTGTTCTCCGGGCTCGACGAGGGCACGGTGTTCGACCTGATCTACTGGAATTCGCCGTTCGTCGAGGCGCCGGTCGGGCACGACTACCGAAGTCAGATCGACTACGCGGCCTTCGATTCCGACTACAAGATGCACGGCGCGTTCTTCGCCGGACTCGAACAGCACATGTCCGAGGCCACGCGCGTCTTCCTGGGCTTCAGCGAGACCCTCGGAAACCCGCAGCGACTCCACGAGTTGGCCGCACAGTCGGGATTCACCGCGTCCGTGTACCGCAGGGAGGAGATCGCCCTCCCTGCGGACTACACGGGTCCCCGCAGCGGCGAGGGCGGCTGCCTGACGTCGCTTGTGTATGTGCTCTACGAGTTCCGGCGCACCGCTCCCGCCGCCTGAGGGCCGTCCCCACCCTGGTCGGACAGGACCGTCGCCGTACCGCCTCTGCTCATGCCCAGCTCCCCGGCCTGAGCTGTGGATCGGCGGTGCCCGCGGCGAGGACGGTCCGGAACTGTTCGGCGATGTCCCGTGCTGTCGCCGCCTCGAAGAGGTCGGTGCTGTACTCAAGGCGCCCCGAGCAGCCCGCACCTGAGCGTGTGACGGTCAGGGAGAGGTCGACCTTGGCCGTCGCGGTGTCGCCGAACTCTCCGCGCACCGTGCAGCCAGGAAGCGTGAGGCCACGCCCTGCGCCCTCCTCGTGGGCAACCTCCTGGTAGCCCAGCATGAGTTGGAAGACGGGATTGAAGCCCGGGTCACGTACGGGCTTCAACTCGTCCACGAGCAGGTCGAACGGCACAGCCTGGTGCGCCATCGCACGGCGGCTCTCGTCACGGGCCCGGTGCACAAGCTCCTCGAAGGTGGGCTGCCCCGACACGTCGATGCGGTGGACGAGCGTGTTCACGAACATGCCGATCATCTGGTGGTGGCTCTCGCGCAGCCGGGACGTCACCGGCGCCCCGATCACTGCATCGGGGCCGCCGCCGCGCAACCGCACGAGGGTCGCATACACCGCCAGCAGCACGGCGAACGGCGTCGTCCGGCATGCCTTGGCGAGCGTCGCCATCCGGTCGGTCACCGCCGGTTCCACGGTGAATCCCACATGTCCGCCGAACGTCCCCTGGACGGCGGGGCGCTCGCGGTCGGCCGGGAGGGTCGCGGGGGCGGGGAGTCCGGCGAGGTGGGTGCGCCAGTGCTCGACCAGCGGCCCGGTCCTCGCCTGCGTCAGCCGGCTCGTCTGCCAAGCGGCGAAGTCGGCGTACTGCTCGGCGAGGGGCCGGAGCCCGGACGGCTCCCGCCGTCGTGCCGCCCGGTAGCAGACGGAGAGTTCGTGTTCCAGGATCTCCAGCGACCTTCCGTCGCAGGCGATGTGATGGAGAGTCAGGCAGAGCAGATGCCGGTCGGGGGCGGCGCGCAGGAGCAGCGGCCTGATGACCGGTCCTGCCGCCAGGTCGAATGGCCGCCTGCCCTCCGCGTCGGCGCGGTGGCGCGCCTCGGCGTCCGGGTCCGCGTGGCCCGAGACGTCCACGACGGGGACGTTCACCGTCCCGGCGGGACGGACGGCCTGACGTACGGCGCCCGCCCGCAGCCGGTAGACGGTCCGCAGCACCTCGTGTCTGCGGACCACCTCGCTCAGGGCGCGGTCGAGCGCCTCGATGTCCAGGTCGCCGTCGACGCGGTAGATCAGGGGGACGGTGTAGACGGCCGATCCCGGGTGGAACCGGTCGAGTATCCACACCTTCCGCTGGGCGTGCGAGACCTCGCGGTCATCGCTCACGGGACACCTCGGCGGCCAGCCTGAGCACGGTCGGGTCGTAGAGGAACGCCCCGAGGTCCACATCCGCGTCGAACGTGTCGTTGACCCGTGAAACCAACCGCATGGCGAGCAGCGAGTGCCCGCCCAGCGCGAAGAAGTCGTCGGTCAGGCCGACGGACGCGAGGCCCAGGATGTCGGCGGTGGAGGCCGCGAGGCGGCGTTCGAGGTCGGTGCGGGGCGCTTCGGGTGCTTCGGCACCGGCGTCGGGGGCGGTCACCACAAGCGCCTGGAGGGCGAGACGGTCGACCTTTCCGGCTACGGTCAGCGGCAGTTGGGGCGTGGCGAGGAACGCGGCCGGGATCATCCACTCGGGCAGCACGCCCGCGAGGAACTCGCGCAGTCCGTCGGGTGCGCCGTCGGTCGCGGCGGGCACCACGTGGGCCACCAGGCGCCGGTCGCCGGTTGACTCGTTCACGGTGACCGCCGCCTGGCGGATGCCGGGGTGGGTGGCGAGGACGGCTTCCACCTCGCCGGGCTCTACGCGGTAGCCGCGGATCTTGACCTGGTTGTCGGCGCGGCCGACGAAGTCGAGGGTGCCGTCGGCGCGGGCGCTGACCAGGTCGCCGGTGCGGTACATCACGGCTCGGTCCTCGTCGGCGAAGGGGTCGGGCAGGAAGCGTTCCCGGGTCTCGTCGGGACGTCCCACGTAGCCCCTGCCGACGCCGGGGCCGCCGATGAAGAGTTCTCCGGTGGCGCCGTCGGGCACCGGCTCGAGGTTCTTGTCGAGGACGTAGCAGGAGGTGTTCGCGACGGGTACGCCGATCGGCACGGCCGTCGCGTCGGCGGGGACGGTTTCGACCGGGCCGCGCACCGCGAAGACAGTCGTCTCGGTGGGGCCGTAGCCGTTCACGAAGCGGTCGGGCCGGTCGGCGGGCGCGCCGGAGATGAGCTGGCGGGCCCGGGCCACGTTGAGCACGTCGCCGCCCACGACGAGATTGCGCAGGCCGCCGAAGCTGTCGGGCCGGTCGGCCATGACCTCGGTGAACAGGGCCGAGGTGAGGACCAGGGTGGTGACGCGCTGCGTGTCGAGCGTCCGCTTCAGCTCGCCGGGCGCGAGGACCACCTCGCGAGGGACGACGACGAGGGTGGCACCGTTGAGCAGGGCGCCCCAGACCTCGTAGGTGAAGGCGTCGAAGGACGCGTCGGCCACCTGTGCGATCCGTTCGTCGGGACCGAGCGGGACGACGTCGCCGCCGCAGACGAGCCGCAGCACGGACCGGTGCTCGATCATCACGCCCTTGGGCCTGCCGGTGGACCCCGAGGTGAACAGGACGTATGCGAGGGAGCGCGGCCCCGCCACCGGCTCGACACCGCCGCCCGTGTCCTGCGCGCTGGCCGCCCGGACGTCCTGTGCGCGCAGGACGACGCTCACACCCGCGTCGGCCAGCATGTCCTCCTGGCGGCGGCGCGGGTATCCGGGGTTGACAGGAACGTAGGCGCCCCCGGCCTTGAGGACGGCGAGGAGGGCAGTGATCATCTCGTGGCCGCTGTCGAGGAGGACTCCCACCCGGGTCTCGTCGTCGACGCCCCGTTCGCGCAGCAGGTGGGCGAGCCGGTCGGAGCGCCGATCGAGTTCGGTGTACGTGAGGGAGTGCGCGCCGTCCACGACGGCGACCTTGTCGGGGCGGGCCCGCGTCTGTTCGGCGAAGCGCTCGGGGATGGTCGAGTCCGCGGGGTAGGGGGTCGCGGCGCCACGCAGCAGGCCCATGTCAGCTCCTTCGGTTACTGGTTCGGGTGGTCGCTCCGGTCCCGGTCGGCCGGGGTGGTGAGGGTTGAGGGCGTGCCGGCACGCGCGGCCCGGTCGGCGAGGGCCCGCAGCGACTGCCGGTCGGTCTTGCCGTTGGCGTTGAGGGGCAGAGTCGCCAGGTGCAGGAAGCGCCGCGGTACGAGATGGATGGGGAGACTCGCGCGCAGGGCTCGGACCAGGTCATGGGACGGGACGGCCTCGCCGGTGTAGCAGGCGACCAGTTCGGCGATGTCGTCGCGGCGCACGGAGGTCACGACGACGTCGTGGATCTGAGGCAGTCGGCGCAGGCTTGCCTCCACGTCGCCGGGTTCCACGCGCAGGCCGCGGATCTTCACCTGGTCGTCGAGGCGTCCCAGGTGGACGAGTTGGCCGTTCTCAAGACCGACCCGGTCGCCGGTGCGGAAGAAGTCCTCGGGCCCCGGGCGTCCACCGTCCTCGGGGCCGAGGAAGCGTCCGGTGTCGTCGCGGGGGTCCACGTAGCCGTCGAAGCGCTGGGGTCCGCGTACGCACAGCTCACCGGTGCCGGCGTCGCGCAGCGGCTCCAAATGGTCGAATACCTGGCCGATGGGGACGGTGCCGTTGGAGGTAAGGGGCCAGTGGACGGGGTCGCGGGGCAGCCGGTAGGCGGCGCAGGCGATGGCGGCCTCGCTGGGTCCGTAGGCGTTGTCGATACGGGATCCGGGGGCAACGGCGTGCCAGGCGCGCGCCTGGTCGAGGGTGAACTGCTCGCCACCGAAGACGCTGTAACGCAGGGCAGTGATCGCGCCGGGCGGGGTGGCCGCGGTGGTCGGCCCGGTGGGCAGCCTGCCGAGCTGGGCGCTGACGGAGATGGCGGAGGGCACGGAGAACCAGTGAGTCAGGGCCCGCCCCGCCACGTAGTCGACGGGGCTGAACATCTCGGCGCGGGCGGGCACGACGAGGACTGCGCCGCCGGCCCAGGTGACGAAGAGGTCGAAGACGGACGGGTCGAAGCTCAGGTCGAAGGTGTGCGACATACGGCACCCCGGCCCGACCTCGTACCGGGCGAGGCACTCACGGACGAAGGGCAGGACGTGCCGGTGCCGCAGCGGCATGCCCTTGGGGCGCCCGGTGGTGCCGGAGGTGAACAGGACGTAGGCGGTGGAGTCGGGGTCGGGACGGTACGTCGGCAGCGTGCCGTCCGGTGCGGCGGCGAGGACATCGTCGTCGGTGTGATCGTGTTCGACCGGACCGTCGCCTTCATCCCGGCCAGCGACGACGACCAAGTCGCCCTGGAACTCCGCCACCCCGGGCTCGTGCAGTACCTG
>NZ_JBSFET010000064.1:0-36721 GCF_053594575.1 Streptomyces sp. NPDC001880 | reverse complement strand
GCATCGCGTGGAACAAGGCCGACAAGCGGGTGTTCTCCTCCCCGCCCGTACTTCTCCCGCGCCACCGGGACGGGTCCCGGCCACCGCGTCCGGGACGATGTGCCCGTCACCCGGCGGGCCTGACATCCCCGTTGGCGGCGTCCTGATTCCGGTCCCAGGGCCGTTGACGCCCGGTTGACGGCGCCGTGGTCATCCGGCCCCTGCGCCCCGCCGACGGCAAGTGTGACTTCGAGTGTCTGTTTCGGTACTTTGAGTCAATGCTCGGTGCGGCGTCGTTCTCCCCGGCAGATCGCCGCATGCGGGACAGCGGCGTGCTGCTCGTACTGCTCTGGGTGGCTTTCCACCTCCTGGCCTGCGCACACAGCCATGGCCCGGCTTTCGGCACCCACCACGACCCGATGACCGCGATCGCCGCAGCCGCCGTCCCCGCGGCGGCGCCCGGTCCCACCGCGGCGCCGTCTCCCGATCCGTCCCCGTGCTGTCCCGAGCCGGACCACGCGTCGGACTGGATCCGCGTCGACACCACACCCCCTCCCGCCCCGGGCGGGGCGCTCCCGGCGGAGGTCCGGCCCTGGGCACCCCCGGCCGCTCTCCCGGGCGGCGGAACGGCCCGGGCGCCCGGTCGCGGTCTGCTCGGTGGGCGAAGCATTCTCACGGCCCTGTGCGTGGCGCGGACCTGACCGGGCCCCGCACAGCCGCCCACCGCCCCCTCGCCGTCCCGGCACGCGCCGGACCCGACCGGGCTGCTGTGTGTCCGCTCCCTGACCCCCCGATGCCCCGACGGCCGCTGACGGCCCGGGGCGAGGAGCCGTGACACCTTCATGAACATCGCCTCATACGCCCCTGCCCCGATGTCCGCCCGCGGCCCTTCCGAACTGGTGGGCGACACACCGGTGCTGTGGATCGGTGAACCATTCGCCGAGGCCGGCCGCGGTTTCTGGGCCAAGCTCGAAGGAGCCAACCCCGGCGGCATCAAGGACCGCCCCGGCCTGCACATGGTGGCCCGCGCCCGGGAACGCGGCGATCTGGCCGACGGTGCCCCGATCATCGAATCCTCCAGCGGCACCCTGGGACTCGGCCTGGCCCTGGCGGGGATCACCTTCGGGCATCCGGTCACCGTGGTCACCGACCCCGGACTCGAACCCGGAATCCGCCGGGCACTGACCGCCTACGGCTCCCGCGTCGAGACCGTCACCACCACGCACCCGACGGGCGGCTGGCAGCAGGCCCGGCGGGAGAGGGTGGCCGAACTGCTCGCCAGGACCCCCGGGGCATGGTGCCCCGACCAGTACAACAACCCCGACAACGTGGCGGCCTACGCCCCGCTGGCCGCCGAACTCGTCGCCCAGCTGGGCCGCGTCGACCTGCTGGTCACATCCGTCGGAACCGGCGGTCACTCCGCGGGAGTCTCCACCGCGCTGCGCCGGACGTTCCCCGGCCTGGCGCTGATCGGTGTGGACTCGACCGGTTCGACGATCTTCGGGCAACCGGCCGGACCGCGCCTGATGCGCGGGCTGGGCTCCAGCATCCGTCCGGGCAATGTCGCCTACCCGGCCTTCACCGAGGTCCATTGGGTGGCCCCCGCCGAAGCGGTCCGTGCCTGCCGGTCGCTGGCCCGTCACCACTACGCCTCGGGCGGCTGGAGCGTCGGGGCGGTCGCGCTGGTCGCCGGATGGGCGGCCCGCACCCACCCCGCCGGAACAAGGATCGCCGCGATCTTTCCCGACGGACCCCACCGCTATCTCGACACCATCTACAACGACGGCTGGTGCCACGGCCACAGGCTCCTGGACGCCCCTGCCCCGCTGCCGGACGAGCCCGACGAGATCACCGACCCGGGCGAGCGCACCGTGACGTCCTGGACGCGGTGCCGAACGGTCAGCGGCCCCGCCGCCGTTCCTGCCGTGCCGGCAGGTGCCCGGTGAGGCGGCTGCGCGCCCAGGTGCGCTCCTTCGAGCCCGGCGTCCAGCTGCTGATGGTCAATCAGTTCGGCATCAACCTCGGCTTCTTCATGCTCATGCCCTACCTCGCCGACCATCTCGCCCATGGCCTGGGCCTGGCGGCGTGGGCGGTCGGCCTCGTGCTGGGCGTACGCAACCTCTCCCAGCAAGGCATGTTCTGGCTCGGCGGGACCCTGGCCGACCGGATCGGCTACAAGCCCGTGATCCTGGCCGGCTGCGCCCTGCGGACCGGTGCGTTCGCACTGCTGGCCTTCGCCGACACGCTGCCCGCCCTGATCGCCGCCTCCGCCGCGACAGGGTTCGCCGGAGCCCTGTTCAACCCCGCCGTCCGCGCCTACATCGCGCAGGGCGGCGGAGAGCGGCGGGTGGAGGCGTTCGCCGTCTTCAACGTCTTCTACCAGGCGGGCATCCTGCTCGGCCCGCTCGCCGGACTCGCCTTGCTCACCCTCGACTTCCCGGTGGTGTGCGCCGCCTCCGCGGCGGTGTTCGGAGTCCTGGCCGTCGTCCAGGCCCGTGCTCTCCCGGCGCGGCGTCCGGAAGCGGACCCGGAGCGTACGAGCGGCTGGCGGGGCATCGCAACGGACTGGCGGACGATTCTCCGCAACCGGCCCTTCGTCCTGTTCTCCGCCGCGATGGCCGGCTCCTACCTGTTGGCCTTCCAGACGTACCTCGCCCTGCCCCTCCAGGCCCGCACCCTGCTGGGTGACGGCAACGGCATCGCGATGGGCGTGGTGTTCGCCGTCTCCGCGCTGGTCGCGGTCGCCGGTCAGCTCCGGCTGACGGACTGGGCCAGAAAACGCCTGGACCCGCCGAAGGCGATCGCGCTCGGCCTGGCCGTGATGGGCACCTCCTTCCTGCCGCTGCTGCCCGGCCCGCACCACCGCGCCGATGGACTGACCGCCGTACTCGGGCTCGGGGGCCTGGTGGTGTGCGCGGCGCTGCTGGCCGTGGGCTCCGCGCTGCTGTACCCGTTCGAGATGGACACCCTGGTCCGCCTCTCGGGGCCGCGGCTGACGGCCACGTACTACGGCGCCTACAGCACCGTGGCCGGCCTGGCCGTCGCCGTCGGGAACCTCGCCGTGGGTGCCCTGTTCGACCTGGCGGCCCGTGCGCATGTCCCCTGGCTGCCGTGGACCGCGCTGGCTCTGCTCGGCCTCGCCTGCGCGGCCGCCCTGACCGGCCTGCGTCGCACCGGGCACCTGCGCCTCGCTCCCACCACAACACCGGCCACGGCGTGAGGGCGCGGAGCCGGTCGGCGTCTCACCTCTTGCGTGTCCGGTCCGGGTCGTCCCGTACGGCCCGTGCGATCAGGTCGTGGATCAGGGACTCTCCCGGCGCGCGGTTCTCCTTCAGACGCTCCAGGTCGCCGGGGCCGAACCAGCCGAAGGCGGAGTGCTTGGACCATTCCAGGTCCGGTCGGCCCAAGTCGCCTTCGACCTCGACGCGTCGCCCCCGACAGCCCCCGCGCGGGCGTGCCCACAGTCCGGACGCGGCCCGCCGACAGCATCGTCACCTCCGGTCAGCGCACCCGCCCCCGCGGTTTCAGCGCCACCGGCGGCAGTGCGGGAGCAGGCAGCCGGCCGCCGTCGTAGCCGTGCACCTCACCAAAGCGGGAGCCCTCCGCCCATGCTTGCCGGGCCTCCTCGATTTCCTCGTGGGACCGCCCGATGAAGTTCCACCACATGACGATCTCCTCCTCGAACGGCTCGCCGCCCAGGAGCATGAGGCCCGCGTCGGTGTCCGCGCGCAGCGGCAGTTCGGTGCGGCCGCAGCCGAGGTAGAGCATGGAACCGGGAAGCACGGGCACGCCGTCGACCTCGGCCTGGCCGGACATGGAGAGCACCGCGTACTCGAAGTCCGGGTCGAGGGGCAGTCGGGCCCGGGCGCCGGCGGTCAGGGCGATGTCGGCGCCGACGATCGGGGTGTACGTGGTGCCGGGCGAGGTGGTGCCGTCGAGTTCGCCCAGGATCAGGGTGGCGGTGAGGCCCGGCGCCGAGACGGCCGGCAGGTCGGCGTGGTGCTGGAAGTGGGGCTCGGCGCGGCGGTGGGCGTCGGGCAGCGCGACCCAGAGCTGGGCGCCGTGCAGGAACCTCGCGTGGGCCTTCGGGCTCTCCTCGGAGTGGCTGATGGCCCGGCCGGAGGTCATCAGTCCCAGTTCACGTGGGCGGATCGTACGGAGGCTGCCGAGGCTGTCCCGGTGCAGGACCTCGCCGTCGTGCAGCCAGCTGACCGTCTGCAGGCCCATGTGCGGGTGGGGCGGTACCTGCATCCCCGGTTCGCCGGCGATGTCGTCGGGGCCGTAATGATCGACGAAGGCCCAGGCGCCGACCATCCGGCGGCCCAGGTTGGGCAGCAGCCTGCGGACCTCGGTGGACTCGCCCAGCCGGACACGGCGAGGGGTGAGAAGTTCACGTACGGGCTCGGCGACGACGAAGCCCCGTCCCCCGCAGACGGAGAGTTCGGCCTGGCGATCGAGATTGCTCATGGCGCTCAACCTATTCCCGTGCGGACCCGGGGGTGCCGGTCCCCACGCCGGGAAGTTAGTGGAATATTCAACCGATAGACCGTGTTCCGGCCATTGCACGATGACTGAGCGGCAGCTGGGTCAATGGCTGGACCGAGCCGGGCGCGATCCGGGGGCGGTCCATGAAGGAGGAGATCAAGTGAGCGACACCTACTACGAGTTCGGCACGGCTGCCGACCGCTGGGACCGTGCGCAGATGTTCTTCGAAGCGAAGGAGTACATGTCCGCGGCCCGGATCCTGGAGGGGCTGGTCGAGGAAGTCCCGGAGCAGGTGTCGCCGCGTCTGCTGCTGGCCCGGACCTACTACCACTCGGCCCGGCTCGCGAAGGCCGAGGCGGAACTGCGGACGGTGCTGGAACGCGACCCCGTGGAGCACTACGCGCGACTGATGCTCGGGCGCACCCTTGAGCGCCAGGGCCGGAGCGCGGAGGCGGCCGGTCACCTGCGGATGGCGGCGGCGTTCTCCGGTGACTTCGACTTCCGCTCCGAGCCGGGCTCCGACCAGGGCTCCGGCTCGGATTCCGGCTCCGGCTCGGGCTGCGACCGGACGGTCTCCAGGGAGCCTTCGTCCGGGTGACCCCCGGGCGAACCGGCAGCGCGTTCGGCCGGGTCCCTCGCGGACCCGGCCGGGCCGTTCAATTCGGATGCCGGCCCCCCGCCCCTCGTGATACTTCACTCGCTCATGACCGACCTCGAAACTCCTCGTCTCCTGCTCCGCCCGATGAATGCCACCGATGCCCTGCGGGTGATGGCGGGCACGCCGGCAGAGGGGGCGCACTGGGCGCCCGGCTACCCGTCCCCCGGCGAGGCGGCCGCAGCCGAGCGCTTCCTCGACACCTGTGCGAGGAGCGGCGATCCCAGCCCCTTCGGCACGTACGAGATACAGCGCCGTGAGGACGGGCAGGTGATCGGCGGGATGGGATTCCATGGCGCGCCGGACGAGAACGGGCACGTCACGATCGGCTACGGACTCGTCCCCTCGGCCCAGGGGGTGGGTTACGCCTCCGAAGCCCTGCGCGCCCTGCTCCGGTTCGCCCGCGATCAGGGTGTGACCTGCGTGCACGGTGACACCGATCTCGACAACGTCGCTTCCCAGCGCGTCATGGAGGCCGTCGGCATGCGCCTGGTGAGCGAGGACGAGAGGTCGAAGTACTACCGGATCGCCTGGGGCCCGCGGGCCGAGCAGTGAACCGGCGGCCCCGGGCCCGGGGCGAGGGTCCGGCGGAACGGCTGGACCTCGCCGGAACCCGGGCGGGGTTCAGGCCGCCGGACGGCCCGCATGCGGCGCACCGGTCAGCCGGCCGCCGTGGCCGCCCGTCCCGCGCCGTTGTTCCCGGCCGTGACGGTGCGCCGGGCACCGTGCGGATGGACGGCGCGCCCTGGTCCAAACTGCCCTGTTGTTCGTCTCGCACGAGCTGTCGGCGATCCGGCGGATCAGTGACCGCGTGCTACCAGGTGCTGGTGACGAAGGACGCGGAGGAGGTGGAGGAGGGCACGGCCGAGGAGGTGTTCGGCCGGCCCCGGCACCCGTACACGAAGTCGCTGCTCGCGGCCGACCCGCCGCGGGGGTCATGCGTCCCGGTACGCCTCCAGCAGCCGCAGCCAGACCTCGCTGATCGTCGGATACGCGGGTACGGCGTGCCACAGCCGGTCGATGGGAACCTCGCCCGCGACCGCGACCGTCGCCGAGTGCAGCAGCTCGCCGATGCCCGGTCCGACGAAGGTGGCACCGAGCAGGATCTCCCGGTCGAGGTCCACGATCATGCGGGCGCGGCCCCGGTAGCCCTCCGCGTACTCGCCGGCGCCGGCCACCGCGGCGATGTCCTGGTCGACGGCGCGTACCCGGTGGCCGGCCCGCTCGGCCTCGGCGAGGGTGAGGCCGACCGAGGTGGCCTCCGGGTCGGTGAAGACGACCTGGGGGACGGCCGCGTGGTCGGCGGTGGCGGCGTGGGCGCCCCAACGGCCGGTCTCCAGCAGCGGTACGCCGGCGGCGCGGGCGGCAATCGCGGCACCCGCGATCCGCGCCTGGTACTTGCCCTGGTGGGTGAGGAGCGCCCGGTGATTGACGTCACCGACCGCGTAGAGCCAGGTGTTGCCCTCGACCCGGCAGCTGTCGTCGACGGTGAGCCACGATCCGGGCTCCAGTCCCACCGTCTCCAGTCCGAGGTCGTCGGTGCGCGGGGCCCGGCCGGTGGCGAAGAGGATCTCGTCGGCCTCGACCTGCTCGCCGCCCGTCAGCTCCACGGTGACCGGGCCGTTCGGGACGGGTCGCCGCACGGCGGCGACCGTGACCCCGGTACGGATGCCAGCGCCCGCCTCGGTGAGGGCCCGGCCGACCAGTTCGCCGGCGAAGGGCTCCATCTTCGGCAGGAGTCCCTTGCCCCGGATCAGCATCGTCACCCGGGCGCCGAGGGCCTGCCAGACGGTGGCCATCTCCACTCCGACCACGCCGCCGCCGACGATCACGAGGCGGCCGGGCACCTTCTTGGCGCTCGTCGCCTCCCGGCTGGTCCAGGGGCGGGCGCCGTCGATGCCGGGCAGGTCGGGGACGACGGCGCGGCTGCCGGTGCAGACGGCGACGGCATGGCGGGCGGTGAGCCGGTGCTCGGTGCCGTCGGGCGCGGTCACGGCCACGGTCTTCTCGCCGGTCAGCCTGCCCGGGCCCCGGTAGATGTCCGCGCCGATGCTCTCCACCCAGGCGGCCTGTCCGTCGTCCTTCCAGTGCGATGCGTACGTGTCGCGGTGAGCGAGGACCGCCGCGGTGTCCAGCGGCCCCTGTACGGCGTCGCTGAGGCCCGGGACGCGGCGGGCGTCGGCGCGGGCGACCACCGGGCGCAGCAGGGCCTTGCTGGGCATACAGGCCCAGTAGGAGCACTCGCCGCCGATGAGTTCCGCCTCGACGACCGCGGTGGTGAGCCCGGCGGCACGGACCCGGTCGGCGACGTTCTCGCCCACCGGACCGGCTCCGACCACCACGACGTCGTACTCGGCGTTCAGGGAAGCATCTGTCATGGGGTCAGTCTGGTCGCGGGTGTGCGCGGCGGCCACATGGGCAGGCGGAATAGTGAAGAGGCAGGCGCCGTTGTGCGGACAGGTCCGAACGGGCACAGGAAGAGGTATCAGAGTATGAGCACCGTTGAGCTCACCGCGGAAAACTTCGATCAGGTCGTCAGTGAGAACGACTTCGTCCTGATCGACTTCTGGGCTTCCTGGTGCGGCCCGTGCCGGCAGTTCGCCCCGGTCTACGACGCGGCGTCGGAGCGCCACGACGACCTGGTCTTCGCCAAGGTCGACACAGAGGCCCAGCAGGAGCTGGCGGCGGCCTTCGAGATCCGCTCGATTCCCACGCTGATGATCGTCCGGGAGAACGTGGCGGTGTTCGCGGAGCCCGGAGCGCTGCCGGAGGCGGTGCTGGAGGACGTGATCGGGCAGGCGCGGAAGCTGGACATGGACGTGGTCCGCAAGTCCATCGAGGAGCAGCAGAAGGGGCAGAACAAGTAGGGCCTGTCCCGTGGCTGAGGGGCCGGCCCGAGCGGGTCGGCCCCTCAGCCGGGCCCGGGGCCGGGCGGCGCGGCCTCAGCGGTCGGTATCGATCCCGGCGTCCCTCTCCTTGATCCGGGCCGAGAGGCCGAAGGCCAGCTCGGCACCGTCGACCAGCAGGGCCTCGACCGCATGCGTCGCGGGGTCGATGTCCGCAATGATGCCTTCGCCGGAGTACCGGGGGTAGCCGGACGCCCCGGTCTCCCCGGTCGCCGAGACGACCGCCGAGCGGACGGCGCCGTCGGACTCGGCGGCGCCGGACTCGGCGTCGGCGGTGTCATCGGCGTCGGCGGTTTCCTGGGCGAACCGGGGGACCAGCAGGATCTCGTAACTCTGCGGATGGCTCATGGTCATGACGCTAGGCAAGCGGCACCCGGTACGCACCTCGCCGCGCTACCGCAGGGTGCGGTCCGGGCGGCGTGCCCGGCCGGCGTGCCCGGCCCCCGGCGCCTCAGCCGGACTCGCGCCGGACCACCCCGGCCCTGAGCAGGTCGTGGTGTTCCGGGGCCCCGCCGGGTTCCCGCACCAGCCGGTCCACGAGGTCCGCCAGTGGCTGCACGGTGGCCAGCTCCATCCGTACGGTGCTGAGCCGGGGCCGCAGCAGCCTGCCCAGCATCAGATCGTCGGCACCGACCACGGCGGTCTCGCCGGGCACGTCGATGCCCGCGTCCTGAAGGGCCCGCATCAGGAGCATCGCGTACTCGTCGTTGTAGGCGAACACCGCGTCGAGGTCCAGGGTGCGCCAGCGGACGGCCAGCCTGGCGGCCGACTCCTCGTCGTACCGCAGCGGCAGCGGTTCCACCCGGGCGCCGTGGAGCCGGGCGGCCCGGCGGGCCCCGGTCAGCCGGGGTTCGGCGAACGGGCCGAGTCCGCACTCCTCGGGCATGATCACGCCGATACGGCGCCGGCCGCTCTCCAGCAGATGTCCGACCGCGCAGCCGCCGACCTCCCGCTGGTCCATGACCAGCGCGTGGGCCCCCGGCACCGGCCGAGGGCCTAGGGTGATCACGGCCTTGGCGCCGGAGCGCCTGAGTACGGATATCCCGTGCTCGGTGAGGTCGATCGTGCCGGGGGCGATCACGGCGACCGGGCGGAGTTCGGCCCAGGCGCGGGGCGCGTCGTCGGGGTCGAGTCCGGTGCTGCCGTACCGGACGACGGTGTAGTCGAGCCGGCGCAGCCCCGATTCCAGTTCGTGGAAGAAGCGGTGGTGGAGCGGGCTGGTAGGAGAGTTCACGGTGGGCAGCAGCACCATGCGGGTGTGTCCGGCGCGCAGGCTGCGGGCCGCGGCGTGCGGTACGTAGCCCAGTGCGGTGGCGGCTTCCCTGACCCGGCGGCGGGTGGTTTCGCTGATCCGTACGGAGGCGTTGTTGTTCAGCACGTACGACACGGTGGCCCTGGAGACCCCGGCGAGCCGTGCGACATCGGCACTGGTGGGGACGGGGGGTTCGGTGGGCTGGTTCGGTAACTGGCTCATGGCGTCCGGCAGTCTTCCAGACCCGCGGTGCGTGGGTACGCTCCGGGGCATGGACGACCCCTCGGCGGTGGGGCTGCTCGGCCGGGTGACCGGGACGGCGGAAGATGTCCGCGGATCTCGACGAGACCGAGCTGTCCGTCGACCGCGTCACGCACCAGGGGGTTCCCCGCGGGTGCGAGGCGTCGTCATCTCCACGGTGGGCGACGGCTATGTGTCGACCGCCGACGCGGGGCGCCTTCGGCGGCGTCGACCACGTGGTGCTGCTGAATGGTGCTGGAACGCACCGTCGGCCCCGAAGGGAGCCCCACGCGAACCGTCGCCCGGGGCCTGCTTGTTGCCGGTCGGCCGCAGAACGACGACCGTACGGCAGCCACGATGCCGACGGCCTGGTCGTCCGTCAGGTTCGGCACGGTTCCTGGGCCGCACGGGCGCTTTTCAGACACCCCCGCAGCCGTGAACGCGGACGTGGTGAATCTACTGGCCGAAGGTCCGGTCGAACGCGGACCGGGTGGCGGATTCGGGGCTGCGGTCGAGAATGCCGAAGACGATCTGCTCGAAGTGGCCGGCGAACCTGCCGCCGTCGAGGAGCAACGCCCGGAACGCACCGGCCACCTGCGCCGGATCGTTGCGGAACACACCGCAGCCCCAGGCTCCCAGCACCAGCCTGCGGTACCCGCGCACCGCGGCGACCTCCAGCACCCGCTCCGCCCGGGAGGCGAGCACGGCGGGGATGCGGTGGGCCTCCTGGGGGGCGCGGCTGCGGATGACTGCGGCGTTGGGTGCCGGGGACGTCAGGAAACCCGCGGTGTACGGGGTGTCGAGCAGCCGCCCGCGGTCGTCGCGGAACACCGGCACGCCCGGTGAGTGAATCACCCGGTCGGTGTAGAAGGCGCTGCGTTCTGCACGGTGGTGGGCGTAGTAGCCGGGGGCGCGCAGCAGCGTGGCGTAGAGGGCGGAGCCCCGGCACAGGGCCTCTTCCTGGGCCTGTGCGCCGTTGAGGTAGCCGCCGCCGGGATTGCGGGCGGAGGCGTAGTTCAGCACGGCGACCTTGCCGGGGCCTTCGCCGGTCATCCGGCGCGCCGCCTGCAGGCTGCTCTCACCGGTGACCTGGACCACCGGCGTTCGGTCGGTGTCGAGCGCCGCGACCGGCACCGGCTCCGGGCCGTACAGCCTCGTCCCCGAAAGCGCGGTGGTCAGCGCGTACTCGATGCTCACCTCGCGTCCGTCATTTCTGCGGTAGCGGCCGGCCTCGACAATGGCCTCGGTCTCACGCGCGATGCCGCGCAGTCGTGCGCTCATCGGTACTCCCCCGTGTGGTGCATACGGGGCATGCTCGGCGCTCCGGCGGCATGGGCGCAACCGGATTTCCGTCGCAGATGGGCACCCTTGTGCGATCCATCTGTAGGGGTTTGGGTGGTGGGGAGGCACCGAGAAAAGGAGGCCCGGCATGTCGTACGACGCACCCGGCGGCCACGGTCCGCCTGGCCAGTTCCCGCCCCTGAGCGAGGGCGAGGCCGAGGATTTACTGCGCTGCATCTGCTTCAAGACGGGACCGCCCCGCAGGGTCGGCGTCGAACTCGAATGGCTCATTCATGACCGGGATCATCCCCGCGTTCCCGTACCGCACCACCGTCTCGAAGCGGCAGCCGGCATCCTCCGGGCCCTGCCCCTGAGCGCGGCGCTCACCTTCGAACCCGGCGGCCAGCTGGAGCTCAGCTCGCGCCCCGCCGACTCCCTCATGGCGTGTGTCGACGCAACCGCCGCCGATCTCACCGCGGTACGCGACGCCCTGCACCGGGTGGGGCTCGCGCCGGTCGGCATCGGCGTCGACCCGTGGCACTCCCCGCGCCGGCTGCTGCGCGAGCCCCGCTACGACGCCATGGAGGCGTCGTTCGACCGGTCGGGCCCGGCCGGTCGCGCCATGATGTGCACCACCGCGTCCGTCCAGATCTGCCTGGACGCCGGAGAGGAGGAGCCCGGTCCGCTCGGGTACGGGCGGCGCTGGCAGCTGTCCCATCTGCTGGGCGCGGTCCTGGTGGCGGCGTTCGCGAACTCGCCCCTGCGGCTCGGCCGCCCGACACCATGGCGGTCCGCCCGGCAGTCGCTCTGGGCCGACCTCGACCCGTGGCGGCCCCTGGCACCGTCCGGCGGTCTGCCGCCGCGCGAGGCCTGGACCGCGCATGTGCTGGACACCCCGGTGCTGTGCATCCGGGACGACTCGGGTCCATGGACCGTGCCGCAGGGGCTGACGTTCCGCGACTGGATCCGCACCGGCGCGCCCAGAGCACCGGTGCACGCCGACCTCGACTACCACATCAGCACGCTCTTCCCGCCCGTGCGCCCGCGCGGTCATCTGGAGCTGCGCATGATCGACGCACAGCACGGTGCGGACGGGTGGCTGGTCCCGCTCGCCGTCACCACTGCCCTGTTCGACGACCCGGAGGCCGCCGAGACCGTGTACCGCACCGTGAAACCACTGGCCGAGACGGCCGGGGCGCAACCGGCGCCACGCAATCCGCTCTGGGTCGGCGCCGCCCGCGACGGCCTGGCCGACCCCGAGCTGCGGGCCGCAGCGGCCACCTGCTTCGGGGCCGCGCTGGAAGCGCTGCCCCGGTTGGGAGCCTCGACGGCCGTCCAGGACGCCGTGGCCGGCTTCCACGACCGCTTCGTGGCCCGGGGCCGATGTCCGGCCGACGATCTTCCCGGACTGCTGGCGCCGGTCCTGCCCGGCGGTCCGGGCCACCACTTCGAGGGGCCCCGCTCATGACCCACTCCCCCATTCCCTCCGGATCCGCGCCCCAGGAGGCGGACGCCGAGGCGCTCCGGCAGCGCGCCCTTGCCGCGCTGCTCACCGCCCGTGAACGCACCGCGCTGCTCACCGACAGCGTGGACGACAACGAACTGGTCGCCCAGCACTCGCCGTTGATGTCCCCGCTGGTCTGGGACCTCGCGCACATCGGCAACCAGGAGGAGCTGTGGCTGCTGCGCGGGGTGGCCGGGCAGGAGGCGATGCGCCCGGAGATCGACGGGCTGTACGACGCCTTCGAGCATCCCCGGGCCACCCGCCCCTCGCTGCCGCTGCTGGCCCCCACCGAGGCACGTGCGTACGCCGCAGAGGTACGCGGCCGGGCCCTGGACGTCCTCGACGGCACCGCGCTCGACGGAAGCCGTCCGCTGGTGCGGGCCGGGTTCGCCTTCGGCATGATTGCCCAGCACGAACAGCAGCACGACGAAACGATGCTGATCACCCATCAGCTCCGTTCGGGCCCGGCCGTGCTGGCCGCGCCGGTGCCGCCCGCCCCCACCGACGCGGCGGACCTGCCCGCAGAGGTCCTGGTCCCGGGCGGCCCGTTCACCATGGGGACGTCCACCGAGACGTGGGCCCTGGACAACGAACGCCCCGCGCATGTGCGTGACGTACCGGGTTTCCTCATCGACACGACCCCGGTCACCTGCGGTGCGTACCAGGAGTTCATCGAGGACGGCGGCTACACCGAGCAGCGCTGGTGGGCGCCCGAGGGGTGGGCCATGGTCCGTGAGCACGAACTGACCGCTCCGCTGTTCTGGCACCGGGACGCCGGTCAGTGGCTGCGCCGCCGCTTCGGGGTCACCGAGGTGGTGCCCGGCGACGAGCCGGTGCTCCATGTCAGCTGGTACGAGGCGGACGCGTTCGCCCGCTGGGCCGGGCGCCGGCTGCCCACCGAGGCGGAGTGGGAGAAGGCGGCGCGCCACGACCCGGTGTCGGCGCGCTCCCGACGCTATCCCTGGGGCGACGAGGACCCGGCGCCCGAGTTGGCCAACCTGGGCCAGCGCCATCTGCGGCCCGCGCCTGCGGGGGCGTATGCCCAGGGCCGGTCCCCGTACGGTGCACGGCAGTTGATCGGTGATGTGTGGGAGTGGACGTCGAGCGACTTCCTTCCCTATCCCGGTTTCTCGGCGTTCCCGTACCGCGAGTACTCCGAGGTGTTCTTCGGGCCGGCCCACAAGGTGCTGCGCGGTGGTTCGTTCGCCGTGGACCCGGTGGCGTGCCGGGGGACGTTCCGCAACTGGGACCTGCCGGTGCGGCGCCAGATCTTCTCCGGGTTCCGCACCGCGAGGAATGCCTGATGTGCCGCCATATCGCCTACCTGGGACCGGCGGTGCCACTCGGCGAATTGCTGACACGGCCGCCGTACTCACTCGTGCGCCAGTCCTGGGCTCCCAGACACCAGCGGTACGGGACCGTCAACGCGGACGGCTTCGGCGTCGGCTGGTACGCGGACGGCGATCCGGTGCCCGGACGCTATCGGCGCCGCGGCCCGGTCTGGGGCGACGAGACTTTCGCCGACCTGGCCAGGGTGGTGCGCAGCACGGCGCTGCTCGCCGCCGTCCGTGACGCCACCGAAGCAGGCGCCGACGGTGAGGCGGCGGCCGCGCCGTTCGCCGCCGGGCCGCTGCTGTTCAGCCACAACGGTGCGGTGAAGGGCTGGCCGCACTCCGTGGCGCTGCTCGCTGCCGCGCTGCCGCCGGCCGAGCTGCTCACCCTTACCGCGCGCTGCGACTCGGCCCTTGTCTGGGCCCTCGTCCGGCACCGTCTGGCCGACGGCGACGCACTGCCGCAGGCCGTCGCCGACACCGTGCTCGACGTGGCGGCCGCGGCGCCGGAGTCCCGGCTGAACCTGCTGCTGACCGACGGTTCGACGGTCGTCGCGACCGCCTGGGGGGACACCCTTTCGTATCTCGCCGAGCCGGGCCTGCGCACGGTCGTGGCCTCGGAGCCGTACGACGACGATCCGCGCTGGCGCGCGGTCCCCGACCGCACCTTGCTGACGGCGACCCGTACCGACGTTCTGCTGACCCCTCTCAAGGAGCCCGCCGAGTGAGTCCCTTTCTGCTGACCCGTACCCTGCCGGTGGACGCTACGGACGCGGCGCTGCGCGCCGATGTCCTGTACGGTCTGACCCGGCACCCGAAATCACTACCACCCAAGTGGTTCTACGACGCGCACGGCAGTGAGCTGTTCGAGGAGATCACCCGGCTGCCCGAGTACTATCCGACCCGCGCCGAGCGCGAGATCCTGATCGACCGCGCCGACGAGATCGCCCGGGTGTCCGGGGCTCGGACCCTGATCGAACTGGGGTCCGGATCGTCCGAGAAGACCCGGCACCTGCTGGACGCGCTGCCCGCACTGCACAGTTACGTACCGGTCGATGTGAGCGAGAGCGCGCTGCGCGGTGCCGCCGAGGCACTCCTCGCGCAGCGGCCCGAGCTCTCCGTGCATGCGCTGATCGCCGATTTCACCGGCGGACTCGCGCTGCCGGGTGCACCGGGGCCCCGACTGATCGCTTTCCTGGGCGGCACGATCGGCAATCTGCTGCCCGACGAGCGAGCGGCATTCCTGAAGTCCGTACGGTCGCTGCTCTCCCCGGGCGACGCGCTGCTGCTCGGCACCGATCTGGTGAAGGAGGAGAAGGCGCTGATCGCCGCGTACGACGATGCGGCCGGGGTGACCGCGGAGTTCAACAGGAACGTTCTGGGGGTCGTGAACCGTGAGTTGGGCGCGGACTTCGACCCTGCCGGTTTCGGCCATGTGGCGCTGTGGGATCCGGAGCACGAATGGATCGAGATGCGGCTGCGGGCCCGTCGGGCGCACACCGTGAAGATCCCGGACCTGGATCTGGTGGTGTCCTTCGAGGCGGGTGAGGAGTTGCGTACGGAGGTGTCGGCCAAGTTCCGCCAGGAGGGGGTCCGGGCGGAGCTCGGCTCGGCCGGTCTGCGGCTGGATCAGTGGTGGACGGATTCCGGTGGCAGGTTCGCGCTCTCGTTGGCGACGGTGGTCTGAGCACGGCGGGCCAGGGCCCGGCGGTCGGGCAGGACGCGCGCCGGGATCGGCGGCAGAACGCGGATCCCGGCGGTCAGGTCGGCCGCCGTCACCACCCGCCGCAGTGAGGCGATGAGCGGATCGTCGCCGACGAACGCGGCCGCGCCGGCCGGGGCGGTGTGTTCCGCCGGTGCGGCGCGGTAGCTGATGTGTACCGGCCGGACCGTGGCGTCCGCACTGAATCCCGGGGGTGGCCGACGACGGCCTCGTCCGGCCGCCTTCCGGCGGATCGCACGGGTCAGCTCCCGGCGAGCCCGGAGGTGATCTTCTCCGAAGCGGTCTTCGCCTCCTGCCGCGGGTCGCCGCCGTCGAGCACCGCCGTCATGTACGGCTTGATCGGGTTGTCGGCCTCGACGTCCGCCCACTGCGGCGAGTTCGGGGTCGCGCGGCCCTGGGTGGCGCCACGGGCCATCGCCGCGGTGCCTTCCTGACCCACGACAACGCGCGCCAGAGCTGGCTTGTTGGGCACGTAGCTCATGGTCCTGGCGAGTTCCTCCTGCCACTTGCGGCCCGCCAGCGCCTTGATCACCTCGATGCCCTCGGCGCGCTGGTCCGCCTTGTCCGGAACGATCAGGTCGGATCCGCCGGTGAAAACGGCCCCGGGCTCCTTCGCGGTCTTGCCCGGGATCGGGAAGTAGCCCAGTTTTCCCTTGAGTTCGGGATTCTGCTTCTCGATCCGGGCGACGGAACCGGGCACCGAAATGATCTGTGCGACGTCCCCCTCGGCGAACACATCGACCTGCGGGGGCTTTTCCTCGTCCGCGTTCTTGGGGCCGTCGCCGAGCGCCTGGAGTTCCTTGTAGAAGTTCATTCCCCGGATCGCGGCGGGGCTGTCCAGGGCGCCTTCCCACTCGCCGCCCTTCTCCTCGGCCAGTTCGCCGCCCTCGTCCCAGATGAATCCGGCGAGGACGTACCAGTTCTGGCCCGCGAGATAGATGCCCTGATTGCCGTTCCGGTTCAGCAGTCGGCTGTCCTCGATCCACTCGTCCCGGGTCTTCGGCGGGTTCTTTATGCCTGCGTGCTCGAAGAGCTCCTTGTTGTAGATCACCACCCGGTTGGCCGCGTACCAGGGAATTCCGTACTGCATGCCGTCGATGCTGCCCGGGTCGGCGAGACCGGGCAGCCACTCCTCACTGCCGAGATCGCGCACGGACTCCAGGGTGAGATCGCGCAGGCCGCCGCTCTCCGCGTACCGGGCGACCTGGGTGTTTCCGACCTCGATGACATCCGGGGTGTCCTTGCCCTTGAGCGCGCCGATGACCTTCGGTCCGATTCCGCTCCAGCTCTGGAACTTGAACTCGAGCTCGACGGCCGGATGCTCGTCCTGATAGGCCTTCGTGAACCGCTTCAGGAAATCGGCGGAGACACTGTCCTTCATCAGCCAGATCGTGACCTTCTTGCCGCCGGACGCCTCCGAGCCCGAGCCCAGCCCGCATCCCCCCAGCGCGAAGACGGAAGCGAGCGCGACGGCTCCGACGAGTATGCGGTTCTTCACCAGGTTCACCTTCTGCGAAACGGCGCGACTGAATTCAGGGACCCGGTGTGGGGGACTGCGGGCAACGCTCGCACGGGCGTGGCTGGATTTTGGTATGGACCAATGAATTGGTCAAGGCCCGTTCGCAGGGCATCCAGCACGCCGAACTCTCGCGGACTCAGGCCGGGTGGGGCACCGTGGTAGGAACGAAAGGGGACATCAGATGTCAAACCACACCTACCGGGTCACCGAAATCGTGGGGACCTCCCATGAGGGCGTCGACGACGCCATCCGCAGAGGCATCGCAAGAGCCTCGGAAACGTTGCACAATCTCGATTGGTTCGAGATCACGGAGGTACGCGGCGAGATCAAGGACGGTCGGGTCGAGCACTACCAGGTGGGGCTGAAAGTAGGCTTCCGGCTCGACGAGACGAGCTGAAGCCCGCCCGGACGTACACCCCGCAGGGTTCAGGTGCGGCCCTCGCGCTCCTGCGCGTCCCTGAGCACGTCCGACGGCTTCGCCCAGCGAGCCCGCACCACGGCGAAGCCCGCCCGCTCCGCCGCGTCGCAGACGAGTTCGTCGTCATCGACCAGCATCCGCACCTCACGCTCCCGGCCCAGCCGCCGCAGGATCTCCAGCTTGGTGTGCCGGGCCGGCCTGCGGTCGTCGTCGCGGCGCATGTACACCCGCCCCTCGGGCAGTCCGTGCTGCGCCAGCCAGGCCACGGTGTCGCGGCGGCACCGCTCCGGTCGCCCGGTGAGATACCTGACCTCGCAGCTCTCGGCGCTGCTCAGCGCCAGCCGGACTCCTTCGGGAAGCGGCGGGTCGTCGACGGCCGCCGAGAAGAAGCCGTTCCAGTCGCGCCGGCGGCCCTCCAGGAAGTGCTGCCGGTGGCCGCTGTCCGCAAGCGTGCCGTCCAAGTCGAATACGGCCAGGGGCCGGTGGTCGCTTCTCACACCTCCAGCAAATCAGACCAGCGCGGCCACCAGCAGCACCAGCACCACCACCCCGGCCACCACCGCGGCGACCCGCAGGGACCGGCGCCTCGACCAGACCGGGAGGACCTCGGGGCCGCCGGCCCCGGGGAAGACGTAGAAGACGTGGTCGGGATCGTCCGGGACCACGACCGAAACCATGTGCAGCCACCCGATCTCGACGCGCCTGGCCACCTCGTCCGGCCGGGGCGCCAGCGCCGATTCGACCGCCTTCACGTGGGCGGGGTCCAGGGCGTCGGGGAGCGGATCGTCGGCCGAGGTCAGCGTGGCCCGTTCCCACGCCCCGGTGCGCCCGGTCCGCCGGCGGACCCGCAGCGGCGGCGCCGGGTCCGGGAGTTTCGCCGTGCTCCGCTGCGGGACATGTCCGACCGAGCCGGCCGTCCACCGGGTGATCAGTCCCGTGCCGTCGCACGGGGTGTGCTTCGTCGACCTCTCGCCTTCGCAGACCGGGCAGTCCCGGAAGCCCGTGTCGTCGCACTGCGGGCACTTCTTGGTGCCCCACCCCCGGCACTGCGGACAGGCGGTGCGGGGTTTGCGGCACTTCGTGCAGGTGGTCCGCCCGGCGAGCCGCTTCTCCCGCTCCGGCCCGGCCGGCGCACGGTCCTTGCGGCGTTCGCCCGTGCCGTCGCACCATGTGCACGGCTCGACGCCCTCGCAGGCCGGACACAACGGGCCGATGTCGCAGCGCAGTTTCCCCTTGGCCCGGCAGCGCGAGCACGGTTGCCTGCCTTCGTCGCAGCCGCAGTCCACCGTCCGCACCGAGCCGTGGAGCACGAACTCCACGTTCCGTGTCCGGGCCGGGTCCTTCGGCGGCTCGACCGGATGGTCGCGCAACTCCCCCTCGTACGTCGGTTGCCCCGAGGTGTCGTACGTGCCGGGCCTGGTCTCCGGGCGTGTGCTGCGGGTCTCCACGGAACGGACGATGCACAGGTCGAGCATCGGATGCCGGGTGATGTCGGCGCCGGCCCGCCGCAACCGGGGCCCCTGCCCCGGGCGGCCGATGTGCCGGGCGATCGCTTCGAGGATCTCGTCCTCGGACAGTGCTTCGGCCATGACCGCGCTTCCACCTCCCCGGCAGACGCGCCCGCGCGCCCGAGGCAGCGTACGGGCGGGGCCGTCCGGCGTACAAGAGGGCGTACGAGGAGCCCGCGCGGGCCGCAACCCGCGTCCGTTGAAACACCACGCGCGCCCACCCGTGCGCGGATGTGCCATCCACCGCTCACGTTCCACCAAGATCGCAAAAGGTTGTACAGGATGCGCGTGGAAGCGAAAGCGTTTGTAAAGCTATATTCAGGTTTGTGGCATCCAACGTTAACGATGTGAAGCGAATACTCCTGCGTTCAGGGAAGAGCCCCTACGACGTCGTCCCTGTCGAGCGCGCCCTCCATGAGGACGTGTTCGCCACCAACTCGGGCAACCTGATCTTCAGCGACGCCGCTCACAAGATCCTTGAGACGCCACGTTCGGAGGTGGTGTCGAACGGCATCACCACCAGGGTCGCCGACGCGGACCGCATCAACAGCGAGTTCGACGTTTTCGTCATCCCGCTCGCCAACGCCTTCCGGCCGTCCTTCGAAGCGCAGCTGAAGCGGCTGACCCAGCTCATCTCGAAGCTGAAGATCCCGGTGGTCGTCCCGGGCGTGGGCGCCCAGACCGGCATCAACTACTCCGCGGACCGGCTGAAGCCGATGCAGTCCACGGTCTACGACTTCGTCTCCGCCGTGCTCGACCACAGCGCCTCGATCGGCGTGCGCGGGGAGTTCACCGAACGGTATCTGCGGGACATGGGTTTCCGTGACGTGGACGTCATAGGCTGCCCCTCGATGTTCCTCCACGGCAACAGGCTCGTCGTCCGCGAGGACGGCCGGTCGCTCGGGCCCGAGTCACACATCGCCGTCAACGGATCGCACGACGCGGTGCGCAAGCACAAGCTCGGGCAGATCATCAACCGCACCCACACGCGCTACCCCCACCTCCGGTTCATCGGCCAGAACCTCTCCGACGCCCGTCAGCTGCACTGGCGCGACATGTCCCACCAGAACGCCGCGGTCACCAACATCCCCACCCATCCCGACCACCCGATGTACGGGGAGGACAAGGTCCGGGTCTACATCGACCCGGTCACCTGGATGGACGACCTGCGGGGCTTCGACTTCTCCTTCGGCTCCCGGATCCACGGCAACATCGCGGCGCTGCTGGCCGGAACGCCGGCCACCGTGCTCTGCGGGGACTCCCGGACACTGGAGCTGTGCCGCTACTTCGACATCCCGCACCGGACGCTCGCGAAGGTCCCGGCCGATCTGGACCCCGCCGATCTGCACGCCGCGGCGGACTTCGGGCCGCTGATGCGCGGTCACCAGGAGCGCTTCGACCGGTTCCTGAACTTCCTCGACAAGAACGGCCTGGAGAACACCTTCACCCACGGCGACGGCGGCGCGGCCTTCGAGACCCGGATGAGCAAACTGTCCTTCCCGCCGGGCGTCCGCCCCTGGATCGGCTCCGACCCCGCCGCGACGGCGCCGCGGCTGAACTGGCTCCAGACCCAGCTGAGCGAACTCACCGCCGAGAACACCCAGCTCAAGCGGCAGCTGCTGAAGAAGACCTCGCTGCCCGCCCAGCGCTCCACGTACCAGCGCGCCCGCAGCGTCGTGGGACGGCCCATCAAGCGCGCCCTGCGCCCCTCCAGGTAGGTCTCCGCCCGAACGGAACCGCGGGGCCGGCCGCCCGACGGCGCCGGCCTCCGGTCCTTGCGGGCCGGACGGCGCCCGCCGCCCCGTGCCTAGAATCGGATTGTTCGCCCCGGGCCGTCGGCCCTGCCCCGATCCGTACGGAGACCCGCGCACATGTCCACCCCCCACGATCCGTACGTCCGGGTGCGCGGCGCCTGTGAGCACAATCTCCAGGACGTCTCGGTCGACATCCCGCGCGACACCCTCACGGTCTTCACCGGCGTCTCCGGTTCCGGAAAGTCCTCCCTCGCGTTCGGGACGATCTACGCGGAGGCCCAGCGCCGCTACTTCGAGTCCGTCGCCCCGTACGCCCGCCGGCTGATCCATCAGGTCGGTGCGCCCGCGGTCGGCGAAGTCACCGGTCTGCCGCCCGCCGTCTCCCTGGAGCAGCGCCGCTCGGCGCCCGGTGCGCGTTCGTCCGTCGGCACGGTCACCACGCTCTCCAACTTCCTGCGGATGCTGTTCTCCCGGGCCGGGGAGTATCCCGCCGGTGCCGAACGGCTGGACTCCGACGCCTTCTCGCCGAACACCGCCGCCGGGGCGTGCCCTCAATGCCACGGACTCGGCCTCGTCCACCGCACCACCGAAGAGCTGCTGGTCCCCGACCCCTCGCTGTCGATCCGGGACGGTGCGATCGCCGCCTGGCCGGGGGCCTGGCAGGGCAAGAACCTGCGCGATGTGCTGGACGCGCTGGGGTACGACATCGACCGGCCGTGGCGCGAACTGGGTGCCGAGGAGCGGGAGTGGATCCTGTTCACCGACGAGCAGCCGGTGGTGACGGTCCATCCGGTGCGGGAGGCGGGGCGTATCCAGCGCCCCTACCAGGGCACGTACACCAGCGCCCGCCGCTATGTGATGCACACTTTCGCGGACTCCAAGAGCCGCACCCTGCGGGAGAAGGCCGAGCGGTTCCTGTCCAGTGCCCCGTGTCCGGTCTGCGGTGGCAGCCGGCTGCGTCCGGAGGCGCTGGCCGTCACCTTCGCCGGCCGCACGATCGCGGAGCTGGCCGCGCTGCCGCTGACCTCGCTCGCCGAGTTGCTGCGCACGGCGGGCGGCAGCGACACGGCGCGGGTGCTGACGGCGGATCTGCTGGGCCGGATCGAGACGGTCACCGAGCTCGGCCTCGGCTATCTCAGCCTCGACCGCACGGCTCCGACGCTCTCCGCGGGCGAGTTGCAACGGCTGCGGCTCGCCACCCAGTTGCGCTCGGGCCTCTTCGGCGTCGTCTATGTGCTGGACGAGCCGTCGGCCGGTCTCCATCCGGCGGACACCGAGTCGCTGCTGGGGGTGCTGGGGCGCCTGAAGGAGGCCGGGAACTCGGTCTTCGTCGTGGAGCACCAGATGGACGTGGTGCGACGTGCGGACTGGCTGGTCGACGTGGGGCCGCTGGCCGGTGAGCACGGCGGCCGGGTGCTGCACAGCGGTCCCCCGGCGGGGCTCGCGGAGGTGGCGGAGTCGGCCACCCGGCGTTTCCTCTTCGACGGCGGGCCGAAGCCGGTGCGGGAGGTGCGTACGGCGTCGGGGTGGCTGAGGCTGAGCCGGGTCGACCGGCACAATGTGCGGGGCGTGGACGCCGCGTTCCCGCTCGGGGTCTTCACTGCCGTGACCGGGGTCTCGGGGTCGGGGAAGTCGACGCTCGTCGGGCAGGTCCTGGCCGGTGCGCTCGCCGACCGGCAGGCCTCCACCACCACGGACCCGTCCGCCCAGCGCCCCGCGCCGTGGTGCGCGTCGGCGCGGGGGCTGGAGGCGGTGGACCGTCTCGTACAGGTCGACCAGCGGCCGATCGGCCGTACCCCCCGGTCCAACCTGGCCACGTACACCGGGCTGTTCGACGTGGTACGGAAGCTGTTCGCCGGTACGGACACGGCCCGGGAGCGGGGCTACAGGGCCGGGCGGTTCTCCTTCAATGTGGCGGGCGGGCGGTGCGAGACCTGCCAGGGCGAGGGGTTCGTCTCGGTGGAGCTGCTCTTCCTGCCCAGTACATACGCTCCCTGTCCGGACTGTCACGGCGCACGGTACAACCCGCAGACGCTGGAGGTCACGCTGCGCGGACTGGACATCGCGCAGGTGCTGGATCTGACGGTGGAGTCGGCTGCCGGGTTCTTCGCGGGTACGCCGGCCGCCGAGCGCAGTCTGCGCACGCTGCTGGACGTCGGGCTCGGCTATCTGCGGCTCGGGCAGCCCGCGACGGAGCTTTCGGGCGGTGAGGCCCAGCGCATCAAGCTCGCCGCCGAACTCCAGCGAACCCGCCGGGGCCACACCCTGTATCTGCTGGACGAGCCGACGACGGGGCTGCACCCCGCCGATGTCGACGTGCTGATGCGGCAGTTGCAGGGCCTCGTCGACGCGGGCGACACAGTGGTAGTCGTGGAGCACGACATGGCGGTGGTGGCGGGTGCCGACTGGGTGATCGACCTCGGCCCCGGCGGCGGCGACCGGGGCGGCCGGATCGTGGCGGCGGGACCGCCCGTGGAGGTGGCCCGGGTCCCGGAGAGCCGGACGGCTCCGTACCTCCGGACCGCACTCCATCTCGACTGACCGTTCAATCGCCGTCAACTCCCCTAGTAATCAAGCGAGTTGCCAGAACAAGCAAAGGGGAACGAAACAGTGAAGAACATTGACAGCCATTTCATCCAGACCAGTCAAGGGCATGCCTCGCGACCGCTCCTTGCCGTGCGGCACGTGACCCCGGCCGGGAATCACAGGAACGGGCCGCGCCCCTCCCGGCGCGGCCGAGCCGAGCGAGCCGCCGGGGCGGATGAGACTGCCTGGTCCAGGCGGTGGGCGGCCTCCGGGGCCGGGCGCCGGGCCGTGTCCGCAAGAGCCCCTGGAAACCACCCCCGGAGGGCAGGTGGGGCCTTGCGGACATGGCCCGGCGCCCCGCTCAGCGGCGCACCTTGCGGATGGCCCGCAGCCATTCCTTGTTCATGGCCGAGATCGACGGCAGCGGGATGCCCTTGGGGCAGGCGGTGGCGCACTCCCCGGTGAGGGTGCAGCCGCCGAAGCCCTCGCTGTCCATCTGGCCGACCATGTCGAGTACCCGGGTCTCGCGCTCCGGGGCTCCCTGCGGCAGGACGTTGAGGTGGTTGATCTTCGCCGAGGTGAAGAGCATCGCCGAGCCGTTGGGGCAGGCCGCCACACAGGCGCCGCAGCCGATGCACTCGGCGTGCTCGAAGGCGAAGTCGGCGTCCGGCTTGGGCACCGGGGTGGCATGCGCCTCGGGGGCGGTGCCGGTCGGGGCGGAGATGTAGCCGCCCGCCTGGATGATCCGGTCGAAGGCCGAGCGGTCCACGACCAGGTCCTTGACGACCGGGAAGGCGGAGGCGCGCCACGGCTCGATGTCGATGGTGTCGCCGTCCTTGAAGGACCGCATGTGGAGCTGGCAGGTGGTGGTGCGCTCGGGGCCGTGGGCATCGCCGTTGATGACGAGGCTGCAGGCGCCGCAGATGCCTTCGCGGCAGTCGTGGTCGAAGGCGACGGGGTCGTCACCTGCGAGGATGAGTTCCTCGTTGAGGGTGTCGAGCATTTCGAGGAACGACATGTCCTGCGAGATGCCGTCCACTTCGTAGGTGGACATGGCGCCGGGTGCGTCGGCGTTCTTCTGGCGCCAGACGCGCAGGGTGAGCTTCATGCGTAGCTCCGCTGAGTGGGGTGGACGTACTCGAAGACGAGGTCTTCCTTGTGCAGGACGGGGGCCCGGCCGGCGCCGGAGAACTCCCAGGCTGCGGCGTAGGAGAACTCCTCGTCCCGGCGGGCGGCTTCGCCGTCCGGGGTCTGTGACTCCTCGCGGAAGTGGCCTCCGCAGGACTCGGCGCGGTGCAGTGCGTCGAGGCACATGAGCTCGGCGAGCTCCAGGTAGTCGACGATGCGGTTGGCCTTCTCCAGCGACTGGTTGAACTCGTCGCCGGTGCCGGGCACCTTGATGCGGCGCCAGAACTCCTCGCGGATCCGCGGGATCCGGTCGAGCGCCTTGCGCAGCCCGTCCTCGGTGCGGGCCATGCCGCAGTACTCCCACATGAGTTCACCGATCTCGCGGTGGAAGGAGTCTGGGGTGCGGTCGCCGTTCACGGAGAGCAGCAGGTTCAGCCGGTCCTCGGTGTCGGCGACGGCCTCCTCGACCACGGGGTGCGAGGCGTCGATCTCGTCGTGGTGCGGATTGCGGGCCAGGTAGTCGTTGATCGTCGACGGCAGGACGAAGTAGCCGTCGGCGAGACCCTGCATCAGCGCGGAGGCGCCGAGCCGGTTGGCGCCGTGGTCGGAGAAGTTGGCCTCGCCGATGGCGAAGAGCCCCGGAATGGTGGTCTGGAGGTCGTAGTCGACCCAGAGTCCGCCCATCGTGTAGTGCACGGCGGGGTAGATCCGCATCGGGGTCTCGTACGGGTCCTCCGCCGTGATCCGCGCGTACATGTCGAAGAGGTTGCCGTACTTCTCCTCGACCTTGTCCCGGCCCATCCGCTGGATGGCTTCGGCGAAGTCCAGGTAGACGCCCTGGCCGCCGGGACCGACGCCGCGTCCCTCGTCGCAGACGTTCTTCGCGGCGCGGGAGGCGATGTCCCTCGGGACGAGGTTGCCGAAGGCGGGGTAGATGCGCTCCAGGTAGTAGTCGCGTTCGTCCTCGGGGATCTCGTTGGCGGCACGGTTGTCGCCCTTGGCCTTCGGGACCCAGATCCGGCCGTCGTTGCGCAGCGACTCGCTCATCAGCGTCAGCTTGGACTGGTGGTCGCCGGTGCGCGGGATGCAGGTGGGGTGGATCTGGGTGAAGCAGGGGTTGGCGAAGTAGGCTCCGCGGCGGTGGGCGCGCC
Source organism: Streptomyces sp. NPDC001880 (assembly GCF_053594575.1). Classification (NCBI taxonomy): domain Bacteria; kingdom Bacillati; phylum Actinomycetota; class Actinomycetes; order Kitasatosporales; family Streptomycetaceae; genus Streptomyces; species Streptomyces sp. NPDC001880. Next base: position 11,361 of record NZ_JBSFET010000064.1, on the reverse strand, counting down.
AGACGGCGGTGGCGTTGGAGTTCATGGCGTTCGTCGACAGGTAGAAGACGTTGCCGTAGCCGCCGCTGGCCAGGACGACCGCGTCGGCGAAGTAGGTGTCGATCTTCCCGGTGACGAGGTCACGGGCGACGATGCCGCGGGCCTTGCCGTCGACGACGATCAGGTCGAGCATCTCGGTTCGGGCGTGCAGTTCGACATTGCCCGCGGCGATCTGCCGCGACAGTGCCTGGTAGGCGCCGAGCAGGAGCTGCTGTCCCGTCTGGCCCCGGGCGTAGAAGGTGCGGGAGACCTGGACGCCGCCGAAGGAGCGGTTGTCGAGGAGGCCGCCGTACTCCCGGGCGAAGGGGACGCCCTGGGCGACGCACTGGTCGATGATCTCCACGGAGATCTGGGCGAGCCGGTGGACATTGGACTCGCGGGCGCGGAAGTCGCCGCCCTTGACGGTGTCGTAGAAGAGCCGGTGGATCGAGTCGCCGTCGTTGCGGTAGTTCTTCGCGGCGTTGATGCCGCCCTGGGCGGCGACCGAGTGGGCGCGGCGGGGCGAGTCCTGGAAGCAGAACTGGACGACGTGGTAGCCCTGTTCGGCGAGGGTCGCGCCGGCCGAGCCGCCGGCGAGGCCGGTGCCGACGACGATGACGGTGTGCTTGCGCCGGTTGGCCGGGTTGACCAGCTTGGCCTGGAAGCGGCGGGTGTCCCAGCGTTCGGCGACGGGGCCCTCGGGGGCCTTGGTGTCGACGACGGGCGCGCCTGTCTCGTAGTGCGAGTAGTCGGTCATGTCAGCTCACGACTCCGGTCATGACGGCGACGGGTACGGAGATGAAGCCCACCGTCAGCACCAGTGCGAGGACGTTGGCGATGGTCTTGAGAACACGTTCGCGGGTCGCTCTGCCCGCGCCGAGGGTCTGTGCGGCGCTCCAGAATCCGTGCTGGACATGGAGTCCGAGGGCGAGCATGGCGACGATGTAGATGACGTTGCCGTACCAGGTGGAGAAGGTGTCGATGACGTTCTGGTACGGGTGCCCGGACTGGAATCCGCCGGAGTGCACGGTGCCCGTCGTCAGGTCGAGGATGTGCCAGACGATGAACAGGGCGAGGATGATCCCGCCCCAGCGCATGGTGCGGGTGGCATAGCCGGCGCGCGGCTTCTTGTGTACGTATTTGGCGGGGCGCGCCCGGATGTCGCGGCGGCTCAGCTGGTACGCGGAGATCGCGTGCAGCACCACGGCGGCGACGAGCACGACGCGGACGATCCACAGGGCCCACTCGTAGTGCAGGAAGGGCTCGCCCATGGTCCGCAGCCAGTGCGCGTAGTGGTTGAACTCGCCGGACCCGAAGAAGATCTTCAGGTTGCCGAGCATATGGACGACCAAGTAGAGCAGCATGATCAGGCCGCTCACGGCCATGATCGTCTTCTTGCCGACGGACGAGTCCCAGAGCGTACGCGTCATGGACGGCCGTCGGTCCGTCCGGGTTGCCAATGCCATGGACACGACGCTAGGACCGAACCACCTCATCAGTCCAAGACATGGACCGGCTCATATTCATAGGCTGAAGCTATCGTGCTAGCTAGAGTGGGCTCATGCAGTTCCAGCAGCTCACGTATTTCGTGGCCGTGGCCGAGACCCGCCATTTCACCCGTGCCGCCGAGGCGGTGCATGTCTCGCAGCCCTCGCTCTCCCAGCAGATCAGGGCACTGGAGAGCGAGCTGGGGGCGGAGCTGTTCAGCCGGGCGCGCGGCAACATCACGCTCACCGACGCGGGCGAGGCCCTGCTGCCGCTGGCCCGCCGCATCCTCGCGGACGCCGACACGGCACGCCACGAGGTGCAGGAGCTGGCTCAGCTCCGCCGGGGCCGGGTCAGGCTCGGCGCGACGCCCAGCCTCTGCACCGGCCTGCTCCCCGACGTGCTGCGCGCCTTCCACGACCGGCATCCGGGGATCCGGCTGCTGCTGGAGGAGGGCGGCTCGCTCGACCTGGTACGGGGGCTGGCACGCGGCGCACTCGATCTCGCCCTGGTCGTGCTGCCGCTGCCCGCCGCGTCCCCCGCGCTCACGACGGTCGAGCTGCTCCAGGAGGACCTGGTCGTGGTGTCATCAGCACAGGCGCCCCGGCCCGGCCGGGGCGGGAGGGTACGGATCGCCGACCTCCAGGACGAGCCCCTGGTGATGTTCCGGCACGGCTACGACCTGCGGGAGCTGACGGTCGCCGCCTGCCGGGCGGAGGGCTTCGAGCCCTCGTTCACGGTGGAGGGCGGGGAGATGGACGCGGTGCTCGGCTTCGTCCGGGCGGGGCTCGGGATCGCGGTGGTGCCCAGCATGGTCGCCGGCCGGTCCGGCCACGGGCTGCGGACCACACCGCTGGCCCGGCCGGGCCTGCGACGCACGATCGCCCTCGCGCACCGCAGCGACGTGGCTCCGCCGCGCGCCGCACGCGAGCTGCAGAAGGTGCTGCTCACCGCCGGACGGGCCTGAGCCGGCCCGTCCGGCGGAGGACGGCCGGCCCCGCCTCCCTCACACCGCGTCGGCCAGCAGCAGCGAGTGGATCCGGTCCGGCGCACCCGGCCGGGCGTAGTACCAGCCCTGAGCCGTGTCGCAGCCCAGCTTGCGCAGCTGCTCCGCCTGGGCCCCGGTCTCCACGCCCTCCACCGTGACCGCGAGGTCCAGGCTGTGCGCCAGCGAGACGATCCCCTCGACGATCTTCAGATCGACCGGATCGGCCGGGTGCTGCTGCATGCCCATCGTGAAGGAACGGTCCAGCTTGAGGACGCTCACCGGCAGCCGACGCAGATTCGCCAGGTTCGAGTACCCGGTGCCGAAGTCGTCGAGCGCTATGTCCACGCCCATTTCGGCCAGTTGCCGCAGCGGCTTGAGCAGGTCGTCGTCCGCGCCGATGAGCGCGGACTCCGTGACCTCCAGGCAGAGCGCGCCGGGTTCGAGCCCCGAGCGCTCCAGCACGTCGACCGTCTCGGCGACCAGCCCGGGATGGTGCAGCTGGGTGGGCGAGAGATTGACGTTGATCCGCAGGGGACCGCCGTCGGTGTGTCTCTCCTGCCAGAAGTTGGCCTGCCGTACGGACTCCTCCAGCACCCAGCGGCCCAGGGGCACGATCAGCCCGGTGTGCTCGGCGAGCGGGATGAACCGGTCCGGGCCGAGCACCCCGTGCTGCGGGTGGCACCAGCGCACCAGCGCCTCCGCACCGTGCACCGTGCCGTCGTCGAGGTGCACGAGCGGCTGGTACTCGATGAAGAACTCACCGCGTTCCAGGGCGGCGGGCAGCGCGGTGGTCAGCCCGTGCCGCGTGATGGCCCGGGCGTCCGCCTCGTCGTCGGCGAGCTCGAAGCGGTTGCCGCCCGCCGACTTGGCCCGGTACATCGTGATGTCGGCGCTGCGCAGCACCTCGGCGGCATTGCGCTCGCGGGCCGGTCCCTCGACGACCCCGATGGATCCGCGTACGGTCAGCTCGCGGCCGTCCAGGCGGATCGGGGTACCGAGCACGCCGAGGATGCGGCAGGCGAGTTCGACGACCTCCGTCTCGGTGTCGGGACCGGTGGTCAGGGCCACGAACTCGTCGCCGCCGAGCCTCGCGACCATCTCGCCGCGCGCGGTCGCGCAGCTCTGCAGCCGGTCGGCCACCTCGACCAGCAGCCGGTCCCCGGACGCATGGCCGAGGCTGTCGTTGATCGCCTTGAAGCCGTCCAGGTCGAGGTAGCACAGGCCGAATCGGCTGCTGTCGTCGGCGGACAGCGCCTTCTCCAGCCGTTCGAAGAACAGCGTCCGGTTGGGCAGGCCGGTGAGCGCGTCGTGCGTGGCCTCGTACCGCAGCCGCAGATTGAGCAGCCGGCGCTCGGTGGTGTCCTCCATCAGCGCCAGCTGGTACTGCGGCTTGCCCTCGGCGTCACGCAGCAGAGACACCGTCAGATTGGTCCACAGCACGGTGCCGTCATTGCGGTAGTACGGCTTCTCGACCCGGTAGTGCTCGCGTTCGCCGCGCACCAGCTCGTCGTAGTACTTCCAGACGTGCGGCGAGTCCTCGGGGTGGACCCATTCGTTGACCTTGTGGCTGCGCACATGGTGGTCGAGTCCGCCGAACATCCGGGTGAGGGTGTCGTTGACCTCCAGCACATTGCCGTCCAGGTCGGCGATGCCGATGCCGATGGCCGCGTCCTTGAACACGGCGCGGAAACGCGCCTCGGTCGCGTGCAGTGCGCGTTCGGCCTCCGAGCGGGCGGTGAGCGCGGAGCGCGCGATGGCCTCCTGCTCCAACAGGGTGCGCTCGCGCAGCGCCTGGGTGAAGCCGCCCGCGAGGGCATGCTGGATCCGGGCGCAGCGGGCCCTGCTGTCCTCTGTCGACAACGCCGTCACGCCGTTGCTCCCGCAGTAGAGCACCAGGTACGAGTCGACGACACCGAGCGTGCTGCTCAGCGCGTCCGGGTCCGTGCAGTGCGCTGCGACGAGGGCGGCTCCCACCTCGCTCGCGGGCGCCGCGTCGAAGGGCCGGGCGTGCAGGATGTCGCTGAGCCAGCGGGCCAGCGGCAGCAGATGCTGTTCGAACTCCGTGCGCGTCAAGGAGGTGGCCGTCGAGGGGAAGATGGCCCGGCTCCAGATCGTGGCGAATCTCCGGAGTCGGTCCTCGGGACCGTCGGGCTCCGTGTCCGGCGTACCGGACGACTGGGCGGGAATGCTCACGCCTTGCGTCCCACTCCCGCGAAGCCCGAGAACGCGAATGGGTCCTCCTGCTCCGCCACCACCGGGGTGTCCGGGCGCCAGTGCGGCATCGACACGAGTCCGGGCTCGACCATCTCGTACCCCTCGAAGAAGCTCGCGATCTCGTCGCGGGACCGCATCACCAGGGGGTTACGGATGCTCTTGTAGACCTCGACCGTGCCGCCCGCCTCTTCCCGGGTGAGCGGAATGCCTTCGTACGAGGCATGGGTGAGGACGATGAGACTGCCGGGGGCGAGTGCTTCGCGCAGTTCGGCGACCGCGGTCTGCGGGTCGTCGGTGTCCTCGATGAAGTGGAGCACCGCGACGAGCAGCAGGGCCACCGGGCGGTCCAGGTCGAGCAGCCCGGAGATCTCCGGGCTCTTCACGATCTCCTGCGGGCGGCGCAGATCCGCGGCGGCGATCACCGCCCGGTCGTTTCCGTCGAGTACGGCCTGGCTGTGCGCGACCGCGACCGGGTCGTGATCCACGTACGCCACCCGGGCCTCGGGGTCGGCCGCCTGGGCGACTTCGTGGACATTGCCGAAGGTCGGTATTCCGGAGCCGATGTCCAGAAACTGGGTGATTCCCTCACTCACCGCGTAACGCACGGCTCTGCGCATAAACGCGCGATTCGCCTGCATGATCTTGGGGAGTCCAGGCATGAACTCCATGGCCTTGCGCGCCGCTTCCCGGTCCACCTCGAAATTGTGCGATCCGCCCAGATAGAAGTCGTACATGCGGGACACGCTCGGCACCGAAATGTCTATGCCTCGCGGTGCCCAGGCGGGACGCTCCATCAATGTCTCCATCAAGTCGCCACGGCGATCCGGCCATGTTCATGGTCAGTGTTGACCAGAGGCTACTGATCGTCCGCCAAGAGAGCGAGCGGAAACGGAAATTAGCCGTCCGTTATTGGTCACACACCAGTGGCATGTGCAACCAGCCCGTCGCTACGGGTGACATTCGACATCGGACCGCTCCGGGGGAGATGCATGTGTCGCCCGCGACAGCTTGCACCGCTCACACCGCGGCCGTTGAAGTATCCGGTGATGCAGCCGGTTTCACATCGCGGAGAAAAGGTCTGGACCGGATGGCGGCCGATGTCCTGCCACTTGACTCCGCCGGACCGATTGCGGGTGACAAATCACTTGGCGGCGACGTGATTGACAGCATTCTTTACCAACGAGGCAATAGTTGTTGACTCCACGGGAGAGGCTCCCGCGCCGGCCCGCTCCACCGCCCGTACGACCCCCGTCGAACCGTCGCCCACCGCCGGTCGGACGAGGGGTTCAGCCAGGAACATGCGTCAACTCACGCACAGCGCATCCTGGTTGCGTACCGCGCTCGCCTCAACCGCCGCCTTGGGTACGGGCCGCGTCCCCGCCCGTTCCACCAGGGCCTCGTGATTTCCCCCTGCGGCAAACACCCGCCGCCCCATGTCCCCACCATCAGGCGAATCCCGCCCTCGCACCGCGTGTCCCGGGAGCGGCCGGAACATGCTCCCGCTCGTGTACGGATCACTCATAGGACGGCTCACGGCAGCCGTCGCCCTGCTCTGGCTGCTGAGCGCCCCGGTGCCCGCGGTTGCGGACAGCTGCGCATACGCCTCCGTCGGTGAGAACGGAGGCAGTTCATCGGTCGCCACGTCGGGCGACGGCCAGTGCCACGCGGGCCCGATGCCCGAGCCGACGCCACCGCCCACACCACAACCACCGTCCCCGCCACCCACGCCTTCTCCGCCTCCGCCACTTCCTCCCCCACCGCCCCCCGCACCGCCACCCGCACCGCCGCGACCGGAGCCGGAGCCCGTGCCCACACTGCCTGCACCGACACCCACACCCACACCCGCACCCACTCCGACGCCCACACGCTCCGCACGCCCCACACCGCCCTCGCCCCGGCCCGTTGCCCTGCCCGCCCACCGCAAGCCGCCGCGCAAGGCCGTGCGGCACGGCACCTCCCTGGTCACCCTCACCCTGCTGATCACGGCGCCCGCGGTGTTCGCCGTCGCCGTACTGCGTCCACGCTCCCGCTGACCTCCGGAGGATCACCATGTCGGAATGGCTTGTTCTCGCCCTCGCCATGGTCGCGGCGAGTGCCGTCGTCCTGACCATCGCCGTGCTCAACAACCGCCGGATCGGGGAGGACGACGACCCGTCCGAGACCCCTGACGTCATCGAGTACATGACGATGATGATCGGCGTGGTCTACGCGATCGTGCTGGGCCTCGCCATCGCGGGCGTCTGGGAGGGCCGCGGTGCCGCTCAGGAGTACGTACGCCTGGAGGCCCAGGCCCTGCACGAGGTGCAGGCCCGCTCCGCCGTGTACCCGGCCGAGGTGCGCTCCCGTATCCGCGCCGATGTCGACGCCTATGTCCATCACGTCGTCCACGACGAGTGGCGGGCGATGAGCGAGCACGGCACCCTCACCGCCGAGGGGGCCCGCCTCCTGGACCGGGTACGCGCCGACGTCACCCAGTACCGGCCGACAAACGACCACGAGGGGCAGGCATATCAGCCACTGGTCGACGAGGTGGCCGCGGCCGACGACGCGCGCGGCGCACGCGGCCAGAGCGCCGGTGCGACCATGCCGGGCGTGGTCTGGTTCGGCCTGATCATCGGAGCCCTGGTGACCGTGGGGCTGTTGTTCACGCTGCAGATCCGCAGATCCTTCCGCGAACTGCTGCTGGCCGGCCTCTTCAGTGTCCTGATCGCCTTTCTGCTCTTCCTGATCTGGGACTTCGACTCCCCCTTCGGGCGGAACATCTCGGCCACCGCGGCACCGTTCCTCGATCTGTTCCCGCGCGCCGCGGGCGGATAGCGGTCCGCCGAGACACAGGCGGTGCGCCGCTCGGGCGAAGCCGGTGCCCCGAGCGGCGCACTCCGATCGCGGAGAAAATCCGTGACTCCTAGCGTTTGGCGGGTCGAGGTGCATTTCTGACACTTTGTGGAAACTCGTTCCGCAAGTGCTCCTCGGGGATCCGGAGGACTCACCCATGCGCGCCGCAATATGTGTCGCACCCGTCGCCCTGCTCGGCGCCGCACTCGCCCTGACCGCTCCGGCCGCAGTCGCGGACACGGTGGCATCGGGGAGCGCGTCCTCCGCGACCGGATTCACCGTCACTCCGTCGGTGATCACGCCGGGAAGCCAGGTCACGCTGGCCGCCCGGGGGTGCCCTACCACCGCAACCGCCGGCTCGGGTGTCTTCGACACCGTCACCATTCCCAGAGGCCGCTCCGTCGCGGCCACGGTCGACTGGGACGCGAAACCCGGCGCTTCCTACGAAGTGACGTTCATCTGCGACACGTCGCCCGACTCCCCCGCGAAGTCCGGTCTCACGATCGCCGCGCCCTCGCACGCGCCCACCGGCGGTGCCACGGTGGCCGCGGCCGGTGTGGAGAGCGGGCTCGGCGGTGGCATCGGCACGACGAGCACCGTGAAGACCACCGCCGGAACGGCGTTGGCGGTGGTCGCGGCAGCCGGCGCCGTGTATCTGGCACGCCGTCGCGGGGAGAGCCGCGCGCACTGAGAGCAGGGGCAGTGCGCCGACCGGACGAGAAGTCGCCCCGGGTCCTGTCGCGGGACCCGGGGCGCCGCCGGCTCAGTGGCGCTGCGGCACCGTGATCCGGTAGCCGTCGTCGAGCAGTTCGGGCACATACCTGCGCAGTGCGGCCACGCTCTGCGTACGGTCGCCCCCCGCGTCGTGCGAACGCACGACGACGCCGGGGGCGGCGCCGTCCAGAACGCGCCGGACGATGGTGCCGACGCCGGGTTCGGTCAAGTCCAAGGTATCGACGGTCCAGGCCATCGGTTCCATGCCCATTTCGGCACCGATCTCGAAGGAGTTGCGGTTCCACGCCCCGTACGGTGCCCGGTACCAGAGCGGCGGAGCGCCGGTGATCTTCTCGATGACCTCGCTGGTGGCGCCCAGTTCGTCGCGGACACCGGCCCGGGAGAGTCTGGTGACCAGGCGATGGGTCCAGGAGTGATTCCCGATGGTGTGACCGTCGTCGGCGATGGCCCGCACCAGGTCCTGGTGGTCGTTGGCCCTCTCTCCGCGGACGAAGAACATCGCGCGGACATCGTGTTCGCGCAGAATCGCGAGGATGTGCGGGGTGCAGAGCGGGTCGGGCCCGTCGTCGAAGGTGAGCACCATGGCGCGCCCGATCTCGGGCAGCTCCTCGAAGGGCCTCGTGCGGACCGGCGGCGCGGCCGGCCGGAAATGGGGCGGGGTGCCCGCGGTCATGGGCTGGAGCCGGTAGGCGGTGGGCTGTGCCCGGAAGGCAGGCGGGGCTCCGGCCGCCCCGGCCGGGAACGTTTCTCCGGCCGGATCCGCTGCGACCAAGCGCACGGCAGCGGCCGCACCGAGCCCGGCAGCCAGTCCCAGCAGCCTCCTGCGCCCCGGCAGCCTCTGATAATTTTTCATGACCAACTGCTCGCACGTCGGTGGCCACGCCCCCGTCACCGACACCGGCCGCCGAGGGTTTTGCACCCGATGGAAGGATCTCCGCCACGCCATCCGGCAGCTCCCGAAGAGGCCCTGCCGCAGTCCGCTACGGGGCAGGAACGGGCAGCGGATAGCCTCACTGCCGTGACAGAACCCCAGCCTCATACGTTCGAACGTGGCACAGACGGCCCGAAAGTGATCGTCGCAGGCCTGGACGGGTCCGATTCCTCCATGCGTGCCGCTGCCTACGCTGCGGGGCTGGCCCGCCGCCAGGGCGCCATGCTCGCCCTCGTCTACGTCCAGCCCGTGCTGCCCGCGGGGGCCGCCCTGGGCGCCCCGGTCACCGATACGACCGGCGAGGTCGCGGAGGGGCTGGTGAGCGAGATCCGGGAGGCGACGCGCCGGATGAAGGACATATGGGATGTGCGCTGGGAGTTCCACACCTTCCGCGGCGACCCGTACAACGGCCTCGTGACCGCGGCGGACGAACTGAAGGCGGATGCCGTGGTCGTGGGCGCCTCGGAATCGGCCGGGCACCGGTTCATCGGTTCGGTCGCGATCCGGCTGGTGAAGGCGGGCCGTTGGCCCGTCACGGTGGTCCCGTAAGCGTCCCGGAATCCTCCGCTCCGCCGGACGGCACGCCGTCTTCCGCACCGGCCCCGCCTGAGCCATCATGAGCGCCCGTCAGGGACAGCCGTCAGCGGAGAGGTGACTCATGGCAAGGCTCCGAGTGGGCGAGGGTGTGCTGCGCCGCAAGCCGATCGAGCAGATCGACGAGCAAGGGCCCGCGGGAGAAGCCGCCACTCAGCTCACCAGAACGCTCGGCCTGTGGCAGCTCACCGCGATCGGCGTGGGCGGCATCATCGGCGCGGGCATCTTCACCCTCGCGGGCACGGTGGCGAACGGAACCGCCGGCCCGGCCGTCCTGATCTCGTTCCTGATCGCCGGTTTGGCGAGCGCGGCGGCCGCGTTCAGCTACGCGGAGTTCGCGGGCCTGATCCCGAAGGCCGGCTCCGCCTACACCTACGGCTACGCGGTGCTCGGCGAGCTGGTGGGCTGGTTCATCGGCTGGGACCTGCTGCTGGAGTACACGGCGATCGTGGCGGTGGTCGCGATCGGCATCTCCGGCTACTTCAGCTTCCTGCTCGGGGAGATGGGGCTCGAAGTGCCGAAGTGGATGCTGGGTGCGCCCGGCACGGGCGACGGCCACAAGGTGGACCTGTTCGCCGCCCTGCTCTGTCTGCTCGTCGCGTATCTGCTGACCCTCGGGATCAAGAACGCCGCCCGCTTCGAGACGATCGTGGTCGTCCTGAAGGTCCTGGTCGTCCTGCTGGTCATCGGCGTCGGCGTGTTCCACATCGACACCGCCAACTACAGCCCGTTCTTCCCGTACGGGATCAGTGGGGCCTTCACCGGTGCGGCCACGGTGTTCTTCGCGGTGTTCGGGTACGACGCCATGTCGACGGCCGCCGAGGAGTCCAAGGACGCCCAGCGCCACATGCCGAAGGCGATCCTGTACTCCCTCGCGATCTCCATGGTGCTCTATGTGGCGGCGTGCCTGGTGCTCACGGGGATGCAGAGCTACGAGGACATCGATCCGGAGTCCGGATTCTCCACGGCCTTCAAGTCGGTGGGGCTCGACCGGCTCGCCGATGTGATCGCGGTGGGCGCGATCATCGGCATCCTCACGGTGATGTTCACCTTCATGCTCGGCGTGACCCGGGTCTGGTTCTCGATGAGCCGTGACGGGCTGCTGCCCAAGTGGTTCGCCAAGACTCACCCGACCCGGCACGTGCCGACCCGGGTGACCTGGATCGTCGGTGCGGCCTCGGCGCTGATCGCCGGGTTCCTGCCGATCGGCGAGGCGGCCGAGCTGACGAACATCGGCATTCTGCTGGCGTTCGTCGTGGTGTGCATCGCGGTGATCGTGCTGCGTTACAAGCAGCCGGATCTGCCGCGCACCTTCCGCACCCCCGGCATGCCGTTCGTCCCGGCCCTCGGGGTGGTGTTCTCGGTCTGGCTGATCACCTTCCTGCAGTGGCAGACCTGGGTGCGGTTCCTGGTGTGGTTCCTGGTCGGTCTGGTCATCTACTTCGGCTACTCGTACCGGAAGTCGGAGATGGCGAAGACGCCGGGGACGGGGACGGGCTGACCGGGTGGAGAACACCACCCAGGGCGGCGACACCTACGACTTCGACCTGTCGTTCGTCCT
>NZ_JBSFET010000063.1:0-37014 GCF_053594575.1 Streptomyces sp. NPDC001880 | reverse complement strand
ACGCTCTAGCGATCTGACAAAAAACTCGCCGAGGGGGAGAGCCGACACAAGAGGCGCAGCCCCCCCCCGCGGCTCTGTCGTATTGCGGCGCTACGCGGTCGGTCAGGCGGACTTCCTGCTGTCCCGCGGGTGCACGGCGATGTTCATGGCTCCGGAGCGCAGGACCGCCAGCCTCTCGGCGAGCACTTCCTCCAGCTCCTCGCGTGTGCGCCGCTCCATGAGCATGTCCCAGTGCGTACGCGCAGGCTTGCCCTTCTTCTCCTCGGGGCCATCCCCGTCCACCAGAAGTGCCATGGCGCCGCACGCCTTGCACTCCCACTCCGGCGGAATTTCCGCCTCTACCGAGAACGGCATCTCGAATCGATGTCCGTTCTGGCATGCGTACTCCACCGCCTGGCGCGGGGCCAGATCGATGCCGCGGTCCGTCTCGTAGCTGGTAACCACGAGTCGCGTGCCGCGGAGAGCTCGCTCACTCATGAATCGTGCCTCCCGGGCTTGTCGCCCACAGGACAGGTGTCGCTGTCGTCGTCATCCGGTCAACGTCCGGTCGGCGGTAAAGATTCCCGTTGCCGGTCATGCGTCGCCCGTCGTGCCGCTGCTTTTTCAGGTTTCCCAGGGTTCCAAGTACCCAGCGATGCCCGGTTTGTCACATCTGGCGGAAGTTGTCACCCAACGCTTTGGCTTCTTCCGCTCGCAGTAACGGTCCTCCGGGCAGGCCAAAGGCGTACACTACCGGCCTTTCACTTCGACGTCTAAATACGTTCCGGTACGGGATTGCCCGCGGCCGCCACGGCCCGCCGGATCGGCACCCTTGCGAGCAGCACGGAACCAACCACGAAGAAGATCACCAAGGAGATGATCGCATCCCGGTAGCTGCCGGTCAGCTGATACGCGAGTCCGAACACCAGTGGCCCCAGCCAGCTCAGCCCGCGGTCGCTCATCTCGTACGCGGAGAAGTACTCGGCCTCCTTGCCGCGCGGCACCAGATGGGAGAAGAGCGAGCGCGACAGTGCCTGGCTTCCGCCCAGTACCAGGCCGATCGCCGACGCCAGTGCATAGAAGAAGACCGGCGCTCCGGCGGGGAGGAAGTATCCGGCGACGAGAATCAGCGTCCAGACGACGAGCGAGCCGAGGATCGTGCGCTTCGCGCCGTACGACCGCGCCAGCCGACCCATCCCCAGCGCTCCGGCCACCGCCAGCACCTGCACCAGCAGCACCGCCGTGATCAGGGTCGTCTGGTCGAGGTCCAGCTCCTCCGAGCCGTACACCGAGGCCTGGGAGATCACCGTCTGCACACCGTCGTTGTAGATGAGGTACGCCAGCAGGAAGGAGAGCGTCAGCGGATGGCGGCGCATGTCGCGCAGGGTGGCCAGCAGCTGCCGCCAGCCCGAACCGACCGCCCCCTCGCCGCTCGCCGTCACACGCCGGTCGCGCAGTCGGCGCAGCGGCACCAGCGTGAAGGCACCCCACCACAGGCCGGCCGAAGCGAGACAGATCCGTACCGCGTCGGACTGGGAGAGGCCGAAGGAGTCGTGGCCCGTGTACAGGACCAGGTTCAGGACCAGGACGAGCGCGCCCGAGGTGTAGCCGAAGGCCCAGCCGCGCGAGGAGACCGCGTCCCGCTCCTCCGGCTCGGCGATCTGCGGCAGATACGCGTTGTAGAGCACCATCGAGACCGAGATCGCGGCGTTCGCCACGATCAGCAGGAAGGCACCCAGCAGATAGCGGTGGCCGTCCAGGAAGAACATGCCGGTGGTCGCGGCGGCCCCCGCGTAGGCGGCGGCCGCGAGCAGCGGCTTCTTGCGCCCCGTACGGTCCGCGGCGGCGCCCACGATCGGCATCACGATCACCGCGACCACCACGGACACGGAGACCGCGTAGGCGAACAGCGACCCGGCGCGGACCGGAATGCCGAGCGGGTGCACGAAGCCGTCGGCATCGGCGGCCGCCTTGGCTATCGAGGTGAGATAGGGGCCGATGAAGACCGTCAGGACGCTCGTCGAGTAGACGGAGCAGGCGAAGTCGTAGAAATACCAGCCGCGTTGTTCACTTCTGCGGCTCGCGGCAGCGGCGGAATCCGCAGTCGGTTCCGTCGGTTCAGCGGTCTCGGCGCTCAACCCGCACCCCCTCGTCTCTCCCCGTGAAGACCCGGCACGGCCGGCGTCAGGCCCAGGCCCCCCGCTCGCTCAACACCGTGCGCAGCGTCTCGATGTGATCGGTCATGATGCCATCCACGCCGAGATCGAGGAGCGCCGCCATCCGCTCGGGCTCGTTCACGGTCCAGACGTGCACCTGGAGCCCGCGCGCGTGAGCCTCGCGCACGAAGCGCCGGTCGACCACCCGGACGCCGTTCTGGCTCTCCGGTACCTGCGCGCACACCGCGCCCGCCCGCAGCGCGGCCGGAATCCCGTACGAGCGCAACCGCAGCCCGAGCACGCCCCGGACACCGTAGGAAGTGGCGAGCCGGGGGCCCGCCAGCCGGTGGGCCCTGGCGACCCGGGCCTCCGAGAACGAGCCGACGCACACCCGGTCCCAGGCGTTCGTGCGGCGGATCAGCTCGACCAGCGGGACCAGCGCGGACGCGGCCTTGATGTCGACGTTCCAGCGGGCCTCGGGGAAGGTCTCCAACAGCTCCTCGAACAGGGGCAGCGGCTCCCGGCCCGCCACCCTGGCCCGTCGCACCTCGCTCCACGGCAGCTCGGCTATCCGGCCGCGGGCGTCCGTCACCCGGTCCAGGGTGGCGTCGTGGAAGGCGACCAGGCGGCCGTCCGAGGTGGAGTGCACATCGGTCTCGAAGTAGCGGTACCCGGCGTCGGCGGCCCGGCGGAACGCGGCCGTGGTGTTCTCGATCCCGTCCGCCGCACCGCCTCGGTGGGCGAAGGGGATCGTCGCGGGATGGTCCAGATAGGGATGGCGTACGGAGGTCACTGCGGAAGTATCGCCTGCTCCGGTGTCCGGGGAGTGACGGCGCTGTCGCCGTCGTCCGGCGCGAGCGCGACGGCGCCCTGGCCGGCGGCCCCGGTCTCCCCGCCGTCGCCGCTCTTCGCCACCGGCTTCCCGCCGACCGCGAAGAAGCGCAGGAAGAACTGGGCGAGCGGGCCGATGGCCAGGGCGTACACGACCGTGCCCGCCCCGAGGGTGCCGCCGAGCAGGAAACCGGTCACCACGACCGCCACCTCGATCAGCGTCCGCACCAACCGGATGGAGCGGCCGGTGCGCAGATGCAGTCCGGTCATCAGCCCGTCGCGGGGACCCGGGCCGAACCGCGCCGCGATGTACAGCCCCGTGGCGACGCCGTTGACCACGACCCCCGCGGCCATCACGGTGGTCTGCGCGGCGAGACCGTGCACGCCGGGTATGAGCGCGAGCGTGCCGTCCATGGCGATGCCGACGGCGAAGACATTGGAGACCGTGCCCAGGCCCGGACGCTGCCTGAGCGGGATCCACAGCAGCAGGACGGCGGCGCCGACGATGATCGAGACGACCCCGATGGACAGACCGGTGCGCTCGGCGAGCCCCTGATGCAGTACGCCCCAGGGTTCGAGCCCCAGACCGGCGCGGACCAGGAGCGCGGAGCTGGCCCCGTACAGCGCGAGACCGGCGTACAGCTGGATCAGTCGACGGGTGAGGTGAGCCCCGCGAGGGGCGGTGGCGTCGGACAAGAGATGCCCCCTGGAGTGGTGACGGTGGACTGCCGCGTGTCACTCTGTGGCAGGGGATTGGCTGCCAACTATGGCCAATCAGAGGAAGGTGGACTGATTTTCATGGCTCAGTGGACTTCGGCGGTGGGCGCGGCGCAGCTCGCCCGGCAGCTCCAGGCCCAACAGCCCCGGCCCGCCGTTCCGGGCGCCCGCAGGCCGCCCGCCTATCGTGCGCTGGCCGACGGGATCCGCCTGCTCGTCCTCGAAGGCCGGGTGCCGGTCGCCGCCAGGCTCCCCGCCGAACGCGAGCTGGCGCTCGCTCTCTCCGTCAGCCGCACCACCGTCGCCGCCGCGTACGAGGCGCTGCGGACCGAGGGGTTCCTGGAGTCCCGCAGGGGAGCCGGCAGCTGGACCGCCGTGCCCGCCGGGAACCCGCTGCCCGCACGTGGTCTGGAACCGCTGCCCCCGGAGTCCCTCGGCTCGATGATCGACCTGGGCTGCGCCTCGCTGCCCGCGCCCGAGCCATGGCTGACCCGGGCGGTCCAGGGCGCCATCGAGGAACTCGCGCCGTACGCCCACACCCACGGCGACTACCCGGCCGGGCTGCCCGCGCTGCGGCAGATGATCGCCGACCGTTACACCGGGCGCGGCATCCCGACCATGCCCGAGCAGATCATGGTCACCACCGGCGCAATGGGCGCGATCGATGCGATCTGTCATCTCTTCGCGGGCCGCGGCGAGCGGATCGCGGTGGAGTCCCCGAGCTATGCCAACATCCTGCAGTTGATGCGGGAGGCGGGTGCCCGGCTGGTACCGGTGGCGATGGAGGAGGGGCTTCGCGGCTGGGACATGAACCGGTGGCGGCAGGTGCTGCGGGACGCGGCGCCGCGGCTCGCCTATGTCGTCGCCGACTTCCACAACCCCACCGGAGCGCTGGCCGACGAGGACCGACGGCGTGCACTGGTGGACGCGGCCCGTTCCGCGGGTACGGTCCTGGTCGTCGACGAGACCATGAACGAGCTCTGCCTCGATCCCGATGTGCGGATGCCGCGCCGGGTCTGCGCCTTCGACCCGGCGGGCTCCACCGTGATCACGGTCGGATCGGCGAGCAAGGCCTTCTGGGCGGGCATGCGGATCGGCTGGGTGCGCGCCGCCCCGGACGTGATCCGCAGCCTGGTCGCCGCCCGCGCCTACGCCGACATGGGCACACCCGTCCTCGAACAGCTCGCCGTGAACTGGCTGATGCGCACCGGCGGCTGGGAGGAGGCCGTACAGGTCCGGCGCGAGCAGGCGCGGGAGAACCGGGACGCGCTCGTCTCCGCGGTCCGCCGGGAGCTGCCCGGCTGGGAGTTCTCCGTTCCGCTCGGCGGCCTGACGCTCTGGGTGCGGACCGGCGGCCTTTCCGGCTCCCGGCTGGCGGTGGCCGGGGAGCGGGTCGGGGTGCGAGTCCCGTCCGGACCCCGGTTCGGGGTCGACGGCGCCTTCGAGGGGTACGTACGGCTGCCGTTCACGGTCGCGGGGCCGGTCGCGGACGAGGCGGCGGTACGGCTCGCGGCGGCGGCGCAGCTGGTCGGCTCGGGGGCGGCCGCGGGGGCCGAGGCGCCGCGGACGTTCGTCGCCTGACCCGAGACGGGCGCGGGGTGACGGACCGCCGGTCCCTCACCCCGCGAGCGCGTCCGCTCAGTCGGTGACCGCCATCCCCTCGACCGCCATGGTCACGGAGCGCGGCAGCACCGGCTCCGGAACGCCCGGTGCGGCCGGCACGGCAGCCTCGACGGCCGGCTCCTGCCGCTCGGGGAGCAGCCCGAGGACCGCCTGCCGCTCCGCCTCGCCGGTCGCCTCGTCGTACGGATCGGGCGTGGCCGGGACCTGGAGCCGGAGCACCGGGCCGGTGCCGAGCCGTGCGTATCCGCGGCCGGGCGGGACATCGGCGGCCGGGGTGGTGTGCGGCTCGGTGCCGAGCACCGACTCCACCTGCTCGTGGGAGCACTGGCCGAGCACGACCCGGGCCCGGCAGTGCGTGCGCACGGTCTCGCCGAGGGTGTCCAGGCTGTCGAACTCATCGGTCAGCACCACGGTCACGTTGGCCGCCCTGCCGTGCCGCAGTGGCACCTGGAGCAGCCCCTGCGGATCGGGCCTGCCGTCGGCGGCGGCCAGATGGCCGAGGGCACCGGGCCGGTCGAGCAGGATCCAGAGCGGGCGCCTGATGTCGTCGGGCACGGGATGGCCGGCCTGCCGGGCCCGGTTCGCGGCGATCAACCGCCGCTCCGTCTCGTGGGCGGCCCACTCCAGGGTTGCCAGTGCGCCGGCCAGTGCGCACTCGACGGCCAGCACGCCGTCCCGCCCGGTCAGGCAGGCGTACTCGCCGGTGCCGCTGCCTTCGACGATCAGGATGTCGCCGTGCTGGAGTGCCTGCAGGGCGATGGAGCGCATCAGGGTGGTGGTGCCGCTGCCGGGCTGCCCGATCACCAGCAGGTGCGGCTCGGTGGAGCGGGCGCCGGTCCGCCAGACGACCGGAGGGGCGTCGCGGGTCGTGTCGCCGTCGTGCACCGGAACGGTGCGCTGCACCGCGTCGCCGTCGGTGAAGCCCAGTACCGTCTCGCCGGGGGCGGTGACGAAGCGCTGGGCGCCGATCGAGGTGGGCAGGGCGCCGAGGACGCTCATGACCAGCTGGTTGCCCTCCTCGTCCCAGGCGAAATGGTATTCGCGGCCGCGGCCGGACTTGGCGTGCAGCAGCCGCTCGATCCGGGCACGGGAGGCGGCCTCGCTGTCGGTGAAGTAGGCGGGGTACGTCACCTGGAGACGGGTCGGCCGCCCGTCGCCGTCGAACTCGTAACCGCTGAAGGTCTTCTCCCAGTCGCCGCCGTGGGAGAACAGCGGTTCGGGGTCCTCGGCCACCGAGAAGTACGGCACGAGCGCCTCGTACAGCGAGCGCAGCCGTGCGGTCCCGGCCTCGTCGGGGCCGGTCTTCGCGGGGGTCCGCTCCCGCCCCGTCCAGGCGGCCGCACCCATCACCGTGACGAGGGCGATCAGGCCCCCGTACGGCATGAGCGCGAACGCGAGTACGCAGGCCGCGACGAGGAACAGCGTGGGGCCACGCTTGTCCTTGGGTGTCGCGGCCCACTTCTGCCATCCGGCTCCGGCCAGCAGCCGCAGACCACGAGTGATCGTGATCAGCGGATGGAGGACGTCCGTGGCGTTGTCGGCGGCCGTGCGCGCGAACTCGCGACTGCGAGTGATCGAGGCGCTGCCGCTGCTCAGCAGAATGCGGGGGAGTGGTCGCCGGGCCACGTCGGCCTCCTGAAGGGGTGGGAGCGGTCGCGGAGGGTCAGAACTTGATCCCGCCCAGGAGGCCGGCGAGACTCGCGCCGCCCGCGGTGATACTCGGTGCGATGGCGGTGCCTGCCAGATAGAAGCCGAACAGGGCAGTGATGAGGGCGTGCGAGGCCTTGAGGCCGTCCTTCCTGAAGAACAGGAAGACGATGATGCCGAGGATGACGACGCCTGACATGGACAGGATCATGACTGGTTCTCCTGGTTGGGGGGACGGTCACCATGAGTTCTTCCAGGTTCACCAGAAGTATCTATACGATAAAAGCTGCAATTGAGTGAAAAGTCGCTATTTTCACTTGAATGGCCGTGTGAGTGATCCCGATGAGGCGGAACATCCGGCGTCGCGCACCGTTCCGCCGCACCATTCGTGATCCTGTGCCTCGGGTGGGCCAGGCCAAGTGCCTGGCCGGGCAGTACCCTGTCGGTTCACTCGTACGGCCCCCACGGCGTACGCCCCGGCAGGTCGACAGTGGTGAAACCGGTTGATGGAAGGCGGTCCTCCGATGAGCGAAACACCCGATCCCGAGGTGGTCGAGCTGGCGACGAAGGTCTTCGACCTCGCCCGTCGCGGTGAGACCGACGCGCTCGCCGCGTACGTCGACGCCGGCGTCCCCGCCAACCTCACCAACGACCGGGGCGATTCGCTGCTGATGCTCGCCGCCTACCACGGGCATGCCGCCGCCGTCACGGCCCTCGTCGGCCGGGGCGCCGACCCGGACCGGGCCAACGACCGCGGGCAGACACCGCTCGCCGGTGCCGTTTTCAAGGGCGAGAACGCGGTGATCGAGGCGCTGCTCTCCGCAGGTGCCGATCCGGCCGCCGGAACGCCCTCCGCCCTCGACACGGCTCGCATGTTCGGCAACGCCGACCTGCTGGAACTCTTCGGCTCCCGCTGACCGGGTACGCCGTAAATGTGGTCGCGGTGGCGAAATGGCTGGGTCATCATGACGTCGCGGGCCCGGCTCCGGGCCACCGACGAGAGGCAGAGGAAGATGGTCTACACCAAGCAGAAGACGGCGGTCGGCCGATCATGTTGCTGCGCGGCGTAGTGCCCACCCGGCACTTGGAACTGCACAGTCCCGGTTGCGTCGACAGCTTGATGTGAGGCTTTTTCCATGTTCGATCCGTTCATAGCGCCGAGCGGCACCCTGCTCGGTCTGCTGCAGAGGGGCCGCGGCGACGGCACGCTCCACGCACTCGCCGCACCGCGCCCCGAGGCCCTGGCGGCTCTCAACCACTGCGTCCTGAGCGATCCGCGCCACGACTGGCAGGTGGAGAACCGCTCGCTCTACTACGCGCGCCTGTATCTCGATCTCGACGGCGGCATCGAAGAGATCGAGCGGCACCTGTGCGATCCCGACGACCATTTCGACACCGACGACTCGCGCACCGGGCTGGCCCTCGCCGTGCTCGGCCACCTCGCCTCGTACGGACGCGGCGACGCCCTGGCCCTGCTGCGGCGGTACGCCGCGACCGGCGCCAACTGGGCCTGGGCCCTCGACGAGCTCGCCCTGCGCGACGACGACGCGGGGCTCCGTGCCCTCGCCGTACCCGTGCTCGGCCGGTTCCCGGCCACCGAGGAGGGCGCCGCCGAGCTGGTCGCCGCCGTACGTGACGCCTACGAACCCCGCCCCTGGCGGCTCTGGGCGGACGACCCGCGCGACGCGGTCGGCGCCAGGGTCCGAGCCGCCTCGGAACAGGGTTCGTTCGACCGCTGGCAGCGCCAGCTGCGACCGGGCGGCCCCCGTCCGGGCTGGAGCGTCCAGGCGGTCTTCGACTGGGCCCAGCAGGGACTCGAACGCGGCAGCACCCTCCATCTGCCGGCCGCCCGCTGCCTCACCGCCGTCGCGGGCCCCGAGGACCGGCCCACGATCGTCGAGGCCGCCCGCAGTGGTCCGGAGGGCGCACGCTGTGCCGCGCTGCACTACCTGGCGGAGGCCAAGGACCCGGTCGTGCTCGACCTGATCGAGGCCGCAGCCGTCAGCGCCTCCCGCACCGTCGCCGACGCGGCCGTCGCCGCCTTCGAGCGGATGTGCGGCGACGCGGCGGTGGACCGCGCCCGGTGCTGGGCCCGGCGGCCCGACGCGCTCGGCGCCTCCGCGGCGGGTGTGCTCGCCTGCCGGGGCGGTGCCCAGGACGCACCGCTGGTCCTCGGCGCACTCCGCGAGGCCGTACGGGGCGAGGGACCGGACGCACCACGCCTGTGGACCCTCGTCGACGGCGCGGGACGGCTCGGCATCGCCTGCGCCGCCCCCGTGCTGCGGCACGTCTACCGGGAGACCTCCTCCTCGCACCTGCGCGGCCGGGCGGCCCGCGCACTGGCCGCCACCGACCCCTCCTTCGCCACCGGATTCGCCGTCGAATGCCTGTGGGACTGCGAGGAGACCACCCGCGAGGTCGCCGCACTCCACGCGGAGACCGGCGACATCAGGGTCGCCGAGCGACTTCGCCGCCTCGCCGCCGACCCGGCCGAGGAGGCCGAGGTGCAGACGGCGGTACGCAGCCGGATCGGGCCCGACACCCCCGCGGTCTGACCGAGTACGAACAGCGACGCGCGTCGGGGGCGCGCGGCGCGCACGGGCGGGCCCGAAACCCGGCTCGAACGCTCACGGGACGTTCCCCGCGGGCGGAAAGATCCAAGTCGGCCCGGTCACGCCGGGCGTGGCGACGACACGCACATGCGTGTCGTCATCGTCACCGAATCCTTCCCGCCCGATGCCGACGGCGTGGCCCACCGCACCCTCCGGACGGCCCGGCATCTCGCCGGCCGCGGCCACGAACCGCTCGTCATCGCCGGCGTGACGACCACGTCCCGTCCGGACCGCTCCGATCCCTCCGGCACCTTCGAGGCCGACGCCCCCTGCCCCGTGGTACGCGTCCCCTCCCTCCTCCTGCCGGCTGTCCCCGGATCCGGGCCGCGCTGCCCAGCCGCCGGCTGACCGCAGCCCTCGACCGGCCGCCCGCCGAGGAGGCCCTGCGGAGCGCGCCGGCCGCCGTACAGCCGACCGGCGCCCGGCGGGCCGTGCCGTCCGAGCCGTCACCCGTGCCGCGGGTCAGTATGGAGGGATGACCGGACGCTGGGAGTTCTGGATCGACCGGGGCGGGACGTTCACCGATGTCGTGGGCCGGGATCCCGGTGGGCACCTGGTCACCCGCAAGCTGCTCTCCCACGACCCGGACCGCTACCGCGACGCCGCCGTGGCCGGAATCCGGGCGCTGCTCGGCCTCGGCCCCGGCGACCCGGTCCCCGCCGACCGGGTCGCCGCGGTGCGGATCGGCACCACGGTCGCCACCAACGCCCTGCTGGAGCGGCACGGGGAGCCGACCGTCCTGGTCATCACGGAAGGCTTCCGGGACGCCCTGCGGATCGCCTACCAGAACCGGCCGCGGCTCTTCGACCGCCGCATCCTGCTGCCCGAGGCCGTGTACGAGCGGGTGATCGAGGTCCCCGAGCGGATCGACGCCCACGGCCGGGTCGTCACCCCGCTGGACCGGGCGGCGGTCACCGAAGGGCTCAGGGCCGCCCGCGCCGACGGACTGCGCAGCGCCGCCGTCGTCCTGATGCACGGCTACCGTCACCCCGGACACGAGAACGCCGTGGCCGACGCGGCCCGCGAGGCGGGCTTCACCCAGGTCAGCTGCTCGCACGAGGTGAGCCCGCTGATCAAGCTCGTACCGCGCGGCGACACCACCGTCGTCGACGCCTACCTCTCACCGATCCTGCGCCGGTACGTCGAGGAGGTCGCCGGTGAACTCGACGGCATCCGGCTGATGTTCATGCAGTCCAACGGCGGGCTGCGCGAGGCCTCCCACTTCCGGGGCAAGGACGCGGTGCTCTCCGGGCCGGCCGGCGGTGTGGTCGGCATGGCCCGCACCTCCGAACAGGCCGGATTCCGCCGGGTCATCGGCTTCGACATGGGCGGAACGTCCACCGATGTGTCCCACTACGCAGGCGAGTTCGAGCGCGAGTTCGGCACCCAGGTCGCCGGTGTGCGGATGCGTGCCCCGATGATGAGCATCCACACCGTCGCGGCCGGCGGCGGTTCCGTCCTGCACTTCGACGGCCGGCGCCACCGGGTCGGCCCCGACTCGGCTGGCGCGATCCCCGGCCCGGCCTGCTACCGGCGCGGCGGCCCGCTGACCGTCACCGACGCCAATGTGATGCTCGGCCGGATCCAGCCCGCGCACTTCCCCGCCGTCTTCGGACCGGACGGCGACCTCCCGCTCGACGCCGACCTGGTCCGTGAACGCTTCGACGCGCTCGCCCAGGACGTAAGGCGTGCCACCGGAACACGGCGCACGGCCGCCGAGACCGCCGCCGGCTTCCTGGAGATCGCCGTGCTCAACATGGCGAACGCGGTCAAGAAGATCTCCGTGCAGCGCGGGCACGACATCACGCGCTACGCCCTGACCGGCTTCGGCGGCGCCGGTGGCCAGCACGTCTGCGCCGTCGCCGACTCCCTGGGCATCGACACCGTCCTCGTACCGCCGCTGGCCGGCGTGCTGTCCGCGTACGGCATCGGTCTCGCCGACGCCACCGCGATGCGCGAGCAGTCGGTGGAGGCGGAACTGAACGAGTCGACCCGGACCGAGGTGGGCGAACTCTGCGACGAACTGGCCGCCCGGACCCGCGCCGAACTGCGCGCCGACGCCGTCCCCGACAGCGCGATCAGCACCCGTGCCCGCGTGCTGCTGCGCTACGCCGGTACGGATTCGAGTCTCGCCGTCGACCTGGCCACCGCGCCCGCCATGGCCGAGGCGTTCACCGCCGGGCACCGGGCGCGCTACGCGTTCACCATGGACAAGCCCCTGATCGTCGAGGCGGTCTCGGTCGAGGCGACCGGAACGGCCGACCGGCACGAGCCACCCCCGGCCGGCTCCACGCCCCGCGCGGGCACCGAGCCCCGACCGCGCGACACCGTGCGGATGTTCGCAGACGGCCGGTGGCAGGACACCGCGCTCCACCGCCGCGAGGAACTGCGTACCGCGGACACCGTGACCGGTCCCGCCGTGATCGCCGAGGCGGACGCCACCACCGTCGTCGACCCGGGCTGGCAGGCCGCTCTCGTCGACACCGGCCATCTGCTGCTCACCCGGGCCCGCCCGCGCCCGGACCGCACGGCCGTCGGCACCCGGGTCGACCCCGTCATGCTGGAGGTCTTCAACAACCTCTTCATGTCGATCGCCGAGCAGATGGGAGTACGCCTGGAGAACACGGCGCACTCCGTCAACATCAAGGAGCGGCTCGACTTCTCCTGCGCGCTCTTCGACGCGGACGGCAATCTGATCGCCAACGCCCCGCATATTCCCGTCCACCTCGGCTCGATGGGGGAGTCCATCAAGGAGGTGCTGCGGCGCAACGGCGGCACGATGCGTCCCGGCGACGCGTACGCCATCAACGATCCGTACCACGGGGGAACCCACCTGCCCGACGTGACCGTGGTGACCCCGGTGTTCGACGGGTCCGACGGCGAGCGGCCGGAGCTGCGCTTCCTCGTGGCCTCACGCGGACATCACGCCGAGATCGGTGGCATCACCCCCGGCTCCATGCCCGCCTTCAGCCGCACCATCCACGAGGAGGGCGTGCTGTTCGACAACTGGCTGCTGGTACGCGACGGCAGGTTCCGCGAGGACGAGACGCGTGAGCTGCTCACCACCGCCGCGTACCCCTCCCGCGACCCGGAGGCCAACCTCGCCGACCTGCGCGCCCAGATCGCCGCCAACGAAAAGGGCATTGCCGAACTCCGCCGCATGGTCGAGCAGTTCGGGCCCGACGCCGTCGCCGCGTACATGGGGCACGTGCAGGACAACGCCGAGGAGTCCGTCCGCCGGATCATCGCCGAACTGCACGACGGCGCCTGCCGCTACGAGACCGACAACGGCGCGGTCATCGAGGTCGCCCTCACCGTGGACCGTGCCGCCCGCTCCGCGGTCATCGACTTCACCGGCACCTCGCCGCAGCAGCGGGGCAACTTCAACGCACCGAAATCCGTGGTCATGGCGGCCGTGCTGTACGTCTTCCGGACCCTGGTCGCCGAGGACATCCCTCTTAACAGCGGCTGCCTCAAGCCCCTGGAGGTCCGGATTCCGGAGGGCTCCATGCTGGCCCCCGTCCACCCGGCGGCCACCGTCGCGGGAAACGTGGAGACGTCCCAGGCCGTCACCGGCGCCCTGTACGCGGCCCTCGGCATCCAGGCCGAGGGCTCGGGCACGATGAACAACCTCACCTTCGGCAACGAACGTGTCCAGTACTACGAGACGGTGGCGAGCGGCTCGGGCGCGGGCGACGGCTTCGACGGTGCCGACGCCGTGCAGACCCATATGACCAACTCCCGCCTCACCGACCCCGAAGTCCTCGAATGGCGCTACCCCGTCCTGCTGGAGAGCTTCCGGGTGCGCGAGGGCAGCGGGGGAGGCGGGCGCTGGCACGGCGGCTGCGGCGTGGAGCGGCGCATCCGCTTCCTGGAACCCGTCACCGTGGCACTGCTCTCCGGCCACCGCCGGATCCCGCCGTACGGCATGGCGGGCGGTGAACCCGGCGCACCGGGCGACCAGCACATCGAGCACCCGGACGACCGGGCGGCCACATTGCTGCGCGGCTGCGACACGGCCGAGCTGGAGCCGGGCGACGTACTGGTGCTGCGCACACCGGGCGGAGGGGGATACGGAACCCCGGAGCAGGGCCGTGACGGCAGTGCGGAAAGCGGCGGGGAACGGCCGTGACACCGTTGCCGACCAGCCGCGGGCCAGGGGTCGCTTCTGCGTCGTTTCGACCGTTGTCAGGGTGAGGACCTAATCTGTGCACCGTGACTTCGCCTGCCTACACGGACAACGCTGCGCCCCAGCTCAGCGCGGGGCCGCGGCCCGCCCCGGGCCCGGCCGCCGACGAGGGGCTCTCGCGGCGGCTGCGCGCGCTCGCCTGCACGGCGCCGCTGCACGACCTCGATGTGCGCAAGGCGAATCTGGCCGGTGAGTACACGGTCTACGCGATGGCCGAGGTCGCCCTCGCCGCGATCGACCTCGTCACCCTCAACATGGACTTCGACACGGGGGCCGACCACGACCAGATAGTGGCCAGACTGCTTCCCCGCGTCGCCGCCCAGGCCCCCGGCCGCCCCGTGGCCGAGCACGAGCGGGTCGCACGCTGGGTGCTGGAGAACCTGATCAATGTCGGCAGCGTGGACCGCGGATTCCGGGCGGTGTACGGCACTTTCGGCCCCGACGGGGTGTACGTCCGCAGGGACTACGACTTCAAACTGATCGAAGAGGTCCCGGGATACGGCGGCACCGTCTACCTCCGCGCCACCGACGAAGCGGTCAACGTCCTGGTGGGCGCCCTCGACACGGACGTCACCAGCGCCCAGATCGCCGCCGAGGTGAAGCTGGAGGTCCTCATCAGCCGCGGCCGCCTCGCGGACGCACAGCTCGCCGCCGAACAGGCCCGCTACCGCACCGTGCAGTACGCCGAGACCCTCCGCAAGACGCTGGAGGCCACCCGGCGCAACGTCCGCGCGGTCGACTGGCTCAACGCGGTCCCCGACATGATCGCCGAAGCGCTGGACCACGTCGCCGACCGTTACCGCCACGAGAACGCGATCCTCACCAACATCCGCAAGGCGCGCGACGAGGCGGAGGAGCCGGAGCACAAGCGCCGCGCCGCCGAGCTCGTCGACATCGTCAAGGACTGCATCCGCCGCCACACCCAGCTGCAGTCCCGCCTGCTGGAGGCCGGGCCGCTGTTCCGCGCCGAACAGGACCGGCAGGCCTTCGCCACCCCCACGGCCCGCGCGGGCCTCGATCTGTACGGGCAGCTGGTCGCCCCGCTGCTGCCGCTCCCCGTCGAACAGGCGATCCGTGTCACCGACGCCTTCTTCGCCCGCGGCACCGGCCTGCGCACCCCCACCTCGGTACGGGTCGGCGACCTCGTCGACATGCTGCTCACCCCGCCCCTGGAGCGCGAACACCTGGGCGCCGAGATGCCCGAGCCCGATCTGATCGCCACCCCCGACGACAGCAGGTTCAGCGAGGAGCAGCTCGCGAGCGCCATGGAGCTCCTGGACCTGGAACACGACGCCCCGCGGCGCCTGTCCGGACTCCTCGCCGAGGCCCGGCTCCGCGATCCCGAACTGCCCTACCTGGTCGCCCTGCTCGCGGTGCACGCCGCGAGCCCGCCGGTCGGCACCGCCTACCGGCAGGGAGAACAGCGCCTGCTGTTCTCCGTCGACGACGGCACGCAGCTCGACGACTTCGAGTTCGGCGGCGCTGACCTGATCGTGGGCACGGCCCTGCTGGACGCGGCCGGAATGGCCGCCGACCGCACGGAGTCGTCATGACCGGCGCGGTGCGCACGGCACACCGCACGCGGATCCTTCAGACCCCCGCCGGTACCCACGCCGCGGGCACCGACCGGACCGCGGCGCCCCGTACGGACACCGCGAGAGCCGACGCCGTCCACCCCGTACCGCAGAGTTTCCGCAGCAAGGAGCGACAGTCGTGAGCGACCACCGCGCACAGCACACCGACGCGTGGGGCGAGCCGACCACCGGGTACGCGACCGAGAGCGCGGGGCCCGCCGAGCCGGTGGGCCCCCCGGCCACCGCGCCCGTCACCCCGGCCGACGCGGCCGACGCCGCCCGGCTCGTCGCCTTCGGCCTCCAGCCCAAGCTGCTGCCCGCACGCGACGCCGAATACGCCGAACTGCTGCGCCGCTACCGGGAGGAGCCCGCCTTCGCCCGGCTCGCCGACGCCGTGGCGACCGGGCTCGGCCTGGTCGTCCTGGAGGTGTCCACGCGCGCGGGCATGGCCGTGACCGCCGGCGAGGACTCGGTCTTCGCGGTCCGTATGGGCGACTACGCCCGCCGCGCCTCGTCCGACTCCGCCGACCGCTTCCTGCACGGGCTCGCACACCTGGCCGTCGCCGCGATGGCCTTCCCCCGCCCCGAGGACCTCGCCGACGACGCGTACATCGGCCGGATCACGGTCAACGGCGTCGACTCGTTCGTCCGCCAGGCATGCAACCGCCTGGCGGAGCGCGCCGAGGAGCACGGCGACAACACCGACCCGGCCACCGACGCCCCCGGACTCGAAGCGGCCTGGCGGATCTACGCCCGGCGCAGCTCCACCGGCGCCACCAAGGACGCCCGGCGACTGGCCGGCTCCACCACCGGCATCGTCGGCAAGGCCGTCGCCTTCCTCACCGACTCCGGCTTCCTCCAGCGCACCGGGGACGACGCCGGGGGAGCCTTCCGTACCACCGCCCGCTACCAGCTCCAGGTCCGCGACATGGCCGGCAGCGCCGCCATGGCCGAACTGCTGGACCTCGGCGTCGTACCGGTCACCGACGGCACGGCGACGCTGCTGCCGCCGCCCGGAGCCGACGACCTGGAGCTGGTCGACGACGCCGGTCTGCCCTTCCACGCCTGACCGCACCGCCCCGCCACCCGCCCTCTCCCTCCCGCTGCCTGAACGACGAGAGTCCGCCGCCATGTACGAGCTGTCCCGGGTCCGCCTCTACTCCATCGGGCCTGCCGGCGCGCGCTACGCCGACACCGTGCTCGACCTGCGCGGAGTGGGCGAGCCCGTGCCCAACCCCGCGCCGGCCCAGGCGGAGTTCTTCGAGGAGGAGCCGGTCGGCCCGCCGCGCCGCCCCGCCCCCGCCGGTGTCCTCTTCCTGGAGAACGGCGGCGGAAAGTCGGTGCTGCTGAAGCTGATCTTCTCCGTGATGCTGCCCGGTCACCGCAACACCCTGGGCGGCGCCAGCTCCGGCGTGCTGCGCAAGTTCCTGCTCGCCGACGACTGCGGGCATGTCGCCCTGGAGTGGCAGCACACCCTCACCGGAGAGTGCGTGGTCGTCGGCAAGGTCAGCGAATGGCGTGGCCGTCAGGTCTCCAACGACCCGCGGAAGTTCGCCGAGGCCTGGTACTCCTTCCGGCCCGGACCCGGCCTCAGCCTGGACTCCCTGCCGGTCGCCGAGGCGACATCCGTACGCCGGCCCGTCGAAGGCGTCTCCGGCGCGCAGGGCAGACGGCGCACCATGAAGGGCTTCCGTGACGCCCTCACCGAGGCGGGCAAGTTCTACCAGCACCTCGATGTGCACTGGGAAGAGATCCACGACCGCTGGAACGAGCACCTCGGAGAACTCGGACTCGACCCCGAACTCTTCCGCTACCAGCGCGAGATGAACGCCGACGAGGGCGAGGCGGCAGGGCTCTTCGCGGTCAAGAAGGACTCCGACTTCACCGACCTGCTGCTCCGCGCCGTCACCGACACCCGCGACACCGACGGCCTCGCCGACCTGGTGAGCGGCTTCGGAAACAAGCTGGGCCGCCGCGCCGAGCTGACCGCCGAGCGCGACTTCACCGCAGGCTCGGTCGACCTCCTCGGCCGGATCGTGGAGGCCGCGGGCACCCGCTCCCGTGCCCGGGACATCCACGCGGGCGCCGAGCGCCGCACCCGTACGCTCGCCCGCAGGCTCTCCGCCCGCGCCGGGCAGGAACGCGGCCGGACCGCCGAGCTGGCCCAGCAGGTGACGGGCGCCGCGCACACCGTCACCACGGCCGAACAGGCCCGCAGCCGCAGCGCCCTGATCGCCGCCGAACTGGCCTTCCGACACGCCTCCCTGGCCCTGACCGCGGCCGAGAAGGGCGCCGCCGCCCAACGCCGCGAACTGGGCGAAGCCCGCACCCTGTACTCCGCCTGGCAGGCCGCCGAGGCGGTGCTGCGCCACCGCGCCGCCGCCGACCGCTCCGCACGGGTGGCCGCCGCCATCCGCGAGGCCGAACGGGACGCCGCGCCCGCGCTCGCCGCCCGCGCCAGGGCCGCCGCCGACCTCGTCCGGGCGCTGCACACCGCCGCCGAGGCCGGCGAGAGCCTCGCCAACGAGGAGGAGGAGCGTTCCGACACCCTCCAGACCGTGGGCGAGACCGCCCACCGGGACGCCACCACCGCCGCCACCGAGGCCCAGCGCGCCCGCAGCGAGGCCGGACATCTGCGCCAGCGCCTGGCCGAGGTCGAGCAGGAGACGGCACAGGCGGTACGGGCCGGCTGGCTCGACGACACCGCACCGGACGCCGACCCGGCACGCGCCGCCCTCGCCGCCAGCGACGCCGAGACCTCCGCCGTCGCCGCGTGGGACACCGCCAGGGAGGCCGCCCGCTCGGCGGCCGGCGTGGCCAGGGAAGCCGCGGCCGCCGAGAGCCGCGCCGAACTGGCGGCGGCGCGCGCCGCCGATGCCGCACAGGCCGCGGAACAGTCCTACGAGGCCGAGCTCAGGGCAGCCGAGTCGATCGCCGCCGACCACCGGCTCGCCGACCTGCTGGGCCTGCCCGCCGCCCACGGCACCGGCGTGCCCGGGCCCCGCCGCGGCCCGGCCGGAACGGACCCGGACGCTCCGCACGGCGCGGACACCACCGACCGACGGACCGCCGCGGAGGCACCCGGCCGGACGGGCGAGGCGATTCGCCCCGCCCACGCGGCCCAGGGCACCCACACCGCCACGGCCGAACAGGCCCCGGGACAGCCGCTGACCGCCCAGGAGCTCGACCGCAGCGCCGACGAACTGCGGGAGCTGCTCGACCAGTCCATCACCTCCGCCGAACGCCGCCTCTTCGAACTGCGCACCGCGGCCGCCGACGACTCCCGCATCCTCGGCGCGCTCGGCGACGGCGGACTGCTGCCGCCCGGACCCGATGTCCTGGCCACCGTCGAGTACCTCGGCGAGCACGGCATCCCGGCCCTGCCCGGCTGGCGCTACCTCGCCCAGGCCGTCGACCCCGCCGACCACGCGAGCGTCCTCGCCGCCCGCCCCGAGCTCGTCGACGGCGTGGTCATCACCGACCCCGACTCGCACGCCCGCGCCCGCGAGGTGCTGAGCGGCGCCGCACTGCTGCCGCGCTCCGCGGTCGCCGTCGGCACCGCTGCCGCGCTGCTCGCCCCCGTCCCGGCCGCAGGCACGGGCCCGGCGACGGGAACGGAAGGCGTGTTCCTCGTCCCGCCGAACCCGGCGATGCACGACGAGCACGCGGCCGACGAGGAGCGGCAGGCCCTCAGGAGCAGGGCCGCGGCCCGCGACGAGGACATCCGCACTCTCGCGGCCCGCCTCACCGGCGACCGTTCCCTCGCGGCCCGCATCGGCTCCTGGCGGGCCGACTGCCCGCCCGGCATGCTCGCCGAGCTGGCCGAGGCCGCCCGCACCGCCCGCACGGCCGCGGAGACCGCCGAGGCCGAGCTGGCCGAAGCCCGTACGGTCCGCGCCGAGGCGGACGAGGCCGCCGCGGACACCGCCCGCGTCCGCGACGAGCGCCAGGATGCCGCACAGCGCGCCCGCCGCGCCGCCGACGCCCTCTCGGGCCTCGCGTACCGGCTCCGGGAACGCGCGGGCTGGCAGGTGAAGCTCCGTGAACTCGTCGACGAGGCGGCCGAGTCCGAAGTCCGTGCCACCGTCTGCCTGGAGCGGGCCCGCTCCGCCGACGAGGACCGCAGAGCCGCCCAGCGCGCCGCCGACGACGCCCGCCGCACCGCGCGCGCCCTGCGCGCCGAACGGGCGGAGATCGCGGGCGCCCCCGAGCAGCTCCCGGAGCCCGGGGACGACGAGAACCCGCGCCCCGCACTCCCCGCTCTGCGCGAGGCGTACCGGGCCGCGTCCCAGCTGTACGAGAAGGTCGGCGTCGGCGCCGATCTGCGCGCCGAACAGGCCCGCGCGGAGAGCGACGAGAGCGCCGCCCTCGCCGAACTGGACCGGCTCACCAACAAGGTCCGCACCCGCGCCGCCCAGCTCCTCGAAGGCACCGACGGCGCGGACGGCCCCTCCCGGCAGGCGGCCGCCGCCCGTGCCGAGTCCCTGGTCCAGCTCCTGGAGACCAGGGCCTCCACAGCGAGTGAGCAGCTGGGCCGGCTCCGCGGCGAGGCCGAGCGCCTGGCCCCGGCCGACGGCGAGCCCCACCACACCGAACTCCCCGAGGAGCTGGTCCCCGCCGACGCCGACCGGGCCCAGGCCCTCCTGCGTACCGCCACGGCCGAGCTGGCCTCCGCCACCGCGACCCTGGACACCGCCCGCGCCGTCCACGCCGAGTTGCTGCACGCCCACCGCACCGCCGAGGACTCGGCAGGCGGCTTCGACGAGACGGCGGCCCTCCTGCGCGACGTGCTCAGGGACCACGGCGCGGACGACGACGCCGAGGCCCCCGAGCCGTACCCCGGCAGCCTCGACGAGGCCCGGCAGTCCGCCGCCGAGGCCCGCCGCTCACTGCGCGGCTGCGCCGCCGACCTGTCCGCCGCCGAGAGCGCCGTACGGGAAGCGGGCGACGTCCTCGTACGGCACGCCAACTCCACGCGCTACGAACAGGTCCGAACCCCCGCCCGTCAGCAGATCCGCGAGCTGCCCTCCGCGGCGCTGCCGGAGCACGCCGAGAAGTGGGCCGCCGCCTTCGCGCCCCGGCTCCGGGTACTCACCGACGAGCTGGCCCAGTTGGAGCGCAATCGTGACTCCATCGTCGACCGGCTCCGCGGTCTCGTGGAGTCCGCGCTCACCACCCTGCGGTCCGCCCAGCGGCTCTCCCGGCTCCCCGACGGGCTGGGGGAGTGGTCCGGTCAGGAATTCCTCCGGATCCGCTTCGAGGAACCCGACCAGGCGACGCTCACCGAGCGCCTCGGCGAGGTCGTCGACGAGGCGACCCGCGCCGCACTGAAGAAGAACTCCGATCTGCGCAGGGACGGCATGTCCCTGCTGCTGCGCGGTGTGCAGGCGGCGCTGGAGCCCAAGGGCATCGCCGTGGAGATCCTCAAGCCGGACGCGGTGCTCCGCGCCGAGCGCGTCCCGGTCGGACAGATGGGCGATGTCTTCTCCGGTGGCCAGTTGCTCACCGCGGCCATCGCCCTGTACTGCACGATGGCCGCGCTGCGCAGCAACGACCGGGGCCGTGACCGTCACCAGCACCGGCACGCGGGCACCCTCTTCCTGGACAACCCCATCGGCCGCGCCAACGCCACCTATCTGCTGGAGCTCCAGCGCGCGGTGTCGGATGCCCTGGGCGTGCAGCTGCTCTACACGACCGGACTGTTCGACACCACGGCGCTCGCAGAATTCCCGCTGGTCATCCGGTTGCGCAATGACGCGGATCTGCGTGCCGGGCTGAAATACATCAGCGTGGAGGAGCACCTGCGCCCCGGTCTGCCGCAGCAGGACCCGAACGGCGAGACGGTGCACGGCGAGATCACCGCCACCCGCATGTTCAAGCGCACCACGACACCCTCCGACACCACTGAGGAGAAGTAGGGCGGGCGGGGACGCGCGGGGCCGGGCCGGAGGTCGAGCACGGCTGCGGCCCGCCGGCGCTCAGGCCCGTGAGAGGCTTTCCGGGCCCCGGCGGCGTATCCGGGCCTCGTGCCGCTGCGCAGCCCGCGCCGCCCGCCGTGCCCTGCGTCGCTCGCGGCGCAGCTGCCGCGCCGAGCTGCTCGGCACCGAAACCACGCCGTTGCGCTGATTCCAGACCTGCCGGGTGACCCAGACGTCCAGCACCGACCAGGTCGCGACCACGGTGCTGGCCACACCGCTCAGCATCATCGGGAAGGCCAGCCAGGACCCGGCGAGCGTGCACAGGAACGCCACCATGGCCTGGATGATCGTCAGCGACATGATGAGTACGGCACGCACGGCGGAGCTGCGGACCGGGTCCGGCATCCGCCGCCGTGCCACGGGTTCTTCCACCCACAGCTGGCGTGGGATCTTCGCCCCGCCCGCCACCGAGCTCGCCGTCGCGGCCGGTGCCGACGGCACCGCTCCCCGACGCTGTTCCGTTTCCAAGGACTCTCAACTCCCCACCGCTGTCCGACTTCAGGGTTGCTGCCCGGCATGCACCGCTTCTACGCGGGCGGGTCGGACCGTCCTGTTGTCACGGCATCCGCCCCGCGGCCCCCGCCCGGCGGATCGGGCACGGCCATTCCGCCGTGATCCTGCCGAACGGGCCCTGGCTCTCCCCGTGTTGCCCCTGCCCCGTACAGAGAGACGAGTGAACAGCCGCGAAGATTCCCCCGAACCGTTGTGAAGCGAACGATTTCAGCCAACTGCCTTACAGAGCAGCATGAGGCCATGGTGGGCCTCTTCTGCTGCTTTCGCGAATTTCATTGTCCGGGGTACCAGGACAACCCGTGACCAACACCGGATAGCGCGGCCGAAAATCGTCCGGACAGTCCTTCGAGTTGTTACTCCGTCAGTAGTAGGCTCGCGCCGTTTGTTGACGGAACACGACTCCCGCCCCGCGGGGTCGAGCTGGGGGAGTCCATGCGCTTTCGCGGAAAGTCCATCCGCAGGAAGATCGTGGCGCTGCTACTGGTGCCGCTCGTCTCCCTCGTCGGCCTCTGGGGATTCGCCACCTATCTGACAGGACGCGAGGCCCGTCACCTGATGGGCGCGAGCGCGGTCATGGAGAAGGTCGGTCATCCTCTGGAGGAGACCGTCCGCGCCATTCAGAAGGAGCGTCGGCAGACACTGGTCTTCCTCGCCGACCCCAGGGCCTCCGACTCTCTCCCGCTCCTGCAACGCCAACGCGCGGCCACCGACCGCGTCCTGACCGGCATCAAGGACAGCGCCCGGCAGGAAGACATCCGTGACGCGCTCAGCTCCGAGGACGACGCACAGCTGGACTCGATTCTCAACATGGTCGAGGGCCTGGGCGCGCTCCGCGAATCGGTCGACAGACGCACCATCGACCGCTCCAAGGCGATGGAGTTCTACGGTCGGCTCATAGACCCCTGCTACCGCTTCATGACCGGCCTCCGCACGATGGAGAACGTGTCGATGGACCAGCAGCTCCGTGCGCTGGTCGGCATCTCGCGAGCCCGCGAAATGCTCTCCCGTGAAGATGCCCTGGTCGCCTCGTCGCTGATCGCCGGACGGCTCACCGCCTCCGAACTGCGAAAGATCTCCGACCTCGTGGCCAACCGCAAGCTGCTCTACGAGATCAACGCAGACACGCTGCCTGCCTCGGAGCGCCAGCGCGTGGAGCAGTACTGGGCGAGCCCGGACAGCGAGCCGCTGCGGACGGCGGAGAAGAGCCTCATCGAAGGCGGCCCCACCGAGGACCCGCGCGCTGTCGACGCCGAGCGCTGGCAGGAGGCCGCCCCGCCGGTCCTGGAGCGGCTGGCCAACGCCTCCACGGAGATGAACAACCGATTCCAGGACCGGGGCAAGCCCGCCGGCTACGGCGTCCTGATCAAGGCCGGCATCGCGGGCGTCCTCGGCTTCCTGGCCCTGATCGCCTCGGTGTTCGTCTCCGTACGCATCGGCCGTGAGCTGATCCGGGACCTCTCCCGGCTGCGCAAGGACGCCCACGAGGTCTCCGGTGTACGGCTGCCGAGCGTGATGCGCCGGCTCGCCGCCGGGGAACAGGTCGACGTCGAGACCGAGGCCCCGCACCTCCAGTACGAACGTGACGAGATAGGCCAGGTCGGCCAGGCCCTCAACACACTGCAACGGGCGGCCGTCGAGGCGGCGGTCAAGCAGGCGGACATGCGACGCGGCGTCTCCGAGGTCTTCGTCAACCTCGCCCGCCGCAACCAGGTGCTGCTGCACCGGCAGTTGACGCTCCTGGACGCGATGGAGCGCCGCACCGAGAACACCGACGAACTCGCGGACCTCTTCCGCCTCGACCACCTGACCACCCGCATGCGACGCCATGCCGAGGGCCTGGTGATCCTCTCCGGCGCGGCCCCGTCCCGCCAGTGGCGCAAGCCGATCCAGCTGATGGACGTGGTGCGGGCGGCGGTCGCCGAGGTCGAGGACTACGAGCGGATCGAGGTCCGTCGGCTGCCCCGTATCGGTGTGGGCGGCCCCGCCGTCGCCGACCTCACGCATCTGATCGCCGAACTTCTGGAGAACGCGACCGTGTTCTCGCCCCCGCACACCGGGGTTCAGGTGCTCGGCGAACGCGTCGCCAACGGCTTCACGCTCGAAATCCACGACCGTGGACTCGGCATGCCCGCCGAAGTCCTCCTGGACGCCAACCTCAGGCTCGCCGAGACCCCCGAGTTCGAACTCTCCGACACCGACCGGCTCGGCCTGTTCGTGGTCAGTCGGCTCGCCCAGCGCCAGAACGTCCGTGTCTCGCTCCAGACCTCCCCGTACGGGGGCACGACCGCAGTCGTCTTCATCCCGGCTGCGCTGCTCACCGACGCCCCGGATACGCACGGCACCGGCTTCCGCCTCGACCGCCGGGCCGAGCGGGCCATCGGCAGCGACAGGGCGGCCGGCGAGGTGGCCGGCAGCGACCGGGACCGCAGGGACGGCGCACCGGACCGCCGGGCCACCGGCAGGTCCCCGGGCCTCGCCCCCGTGCCGACGGGTCTGGTCGACCCGGCCCTCCTGGACGGGCCCGTCGAGCTCGAAGGCCCCGTCGGAACGCTGGGCTTCGAGAGCGACCCCGTACTCGACCCGCTGCTCGACCCCCTGCTGGGCGACTCCCGCGACATCGACGACACCGAGAACGAACGCGGCGGCATCTTCCGCGCCCGTGACCTCCGGCGCGAGGCCGACCGCGAACAGCACCAGCAGGCCGCCGACCACTCGGCCGAGCCGACGGCCGGCGTACGTCCGATGCGCCCGGCCGGCCCGGTGCCGCTGCCCCGTCGCAAGCCGCCGACCCTGATCACCGACAACGGCCGACGGGTCGACGAGGCGGGCCGCGCCCATCCTGCAAACGCAGGGCACGGCATCCCGCGGGGCTCCGCCGGAACGAGCGGCCCCGCCGGCCGCAGCACGCCTCCCGACGCCGACGGAACGCGTCCCGGGGCGGCCACCGAACCCCGGCAGCCCACCGGCTTCCGGAAACCCACCGAGTCCGCCACACCCGAGGATTCCGCGTCCCGAAGAGCCCCGGGCGACCGGGAGACCGTTGGCGGTCTGCCCCGCCGTATCCGGCAGGCCAGTCTCGCTCCGCAACTGCGCGAGGAATCGGTCGTCCGCGACACCGAGCCGGCCCGAACGGAACCGGATCAGGACTTCGAGCGTGATGCGGAGGAGGTGCGCAGCCGCATGGCTTCGCTCCAGCGCGGCTGGCAACGCGGCCGTCGGCAGAACGCCGAGGACGCGACCGGCCCCGGTGACACAGCACAAGGAACCACTCCGGGAGGGGACGGTCGATGACCGCACCGAACGTCGCAGCAACCAACGCCGCACGCCAGGGCTCCGGCCAGCTCAACTGGCTGCTCGACGAACTCGTCGAGCGCGTCGCCAGCATCAACAAGGCGCTGGTGCTCTCCAGCGACGGCCTCGCCACCGGCACGTCGAAGGACCTGACCCGCGAGGACAGTGAACATCTGGCGGCCGTCGCCTCCGGATTCCACAGTCTCGCCAAGGGCGTCGGCCGTCACTTCGACGCGGGCCGGGTCCGCCAGACCGTCGTCGAGCTCGACGAGGCGTTCCTGTTCGTCACGGCGGCCGGTGACGGCAGCTGTCTCGCGGTGCTGGCCGAAGCCGACTCCGACGTGGGCCAGGTGGCGTACGAGATGACGCTGATGGTCAAGCGCGTCGGCTCCCACCTGGCCAACGCTCCCCGGACGACCGGTCTGTCCGCCGGGGGGTGAGTGAACGGTGAGCGCCGAATCCTCCAGATCTCCGGCAATGCCCACCGACCCGCAGGCCTCGCGCTGGTACGACGCCGAAGCGGGGCCGGTGGTCCGTCCGTACGCGATGACGCGGGGTCGTACCAGCAGCGCCTCCCGTCATCGGCTCGACCTGATCGCGATCGTCGTCCCCGAGCCCGAGGCCGAAGATCCCGGCCGGGACCAGACGCTCTCCCCTGAACACGTGGAGATCATCGAACTCTGCAATGGCATGCCCCAGTCGATCGCGGAGCTCGCGGCCGGCCTGGATCTCCCCGTCGGGGTGGTCCGGGTGCTGGTCGGCGACCTCGTCGAGGACGAGCTGGTGCATGTAACCCGTCCCGTTCCGCCGGCCGAGCTGCCGGACGTGAACATTCTTCGCGAGGTGATCAATGGCCTTCGGGCGCTCTAGCCGCAAGAAGCGGCCCGTGGAGCCCGTTTCCCTGAAAATCCTGGTGGCGGGCGGCTTCGGAGTGGGCAAGACGACTCTGGTCGGCGCGGTCAGCGAGATCAGGCCGCTGCGTACGGAGGAGCGACTCAGCGAGGCGGGCCGCCCGGTGGACGACCTGGCGGGTGTGGAGGCCAAGACCACCACCACCGTGGCCATGGATTTCGGCCGGATCACCCTCCGCGAGGACCTGGTGCTGTACCTCTTCGGCACCCCGGGACAGGACCGTTTCTGGTTCCTCTGGGACGAACTGGCTCAGGGCGCGCTGGGGGCCGTAGTGCTCGCGGACACCCGGCGGCTGGAGGACTGCTTCGCGGCGGTCGACTACTTCGAACGCCGTGCCATTCCGTTCACCGTCGCCGTCAACTGTTTCGAGGGAGCGGACAGGTTCCCCACCGAGACGGTGCAGGCCGCGCTGGACCTCGACCCGGAGGTGCGGGTGCTCATGTGCGACGCGCGCGACCGCGGCTCCGTACGGGACGTGCTGGTGGCCGTCGTCGAGGACGCGGTGACACGCGAGAACCGTGTCCGCGAGCCCACCGCGACGTAGGGCGCGTGTCGAAGGTCCCGTCTGGTCGGGGGCGTTCGGTACTTCCCCAAGCTCTCGGCTTCGTTCGAGCAGGGGAGCCCCCATTGCTCGCCGCGTTGTCGGTCGTCGGCGCAGCCCGTTGCGCTCTCCTCCCTCCGCCTTGCGATCGCACACCGGACGCCCCCGGCCCCGCCCTCCGGGCGGACGACGCCACTTTCGAAACACGCCCCAGTGCCGGTCCGGTGATTCAGCGCCGGGCAGGCCCCGAGCGACACGGCCCGTACCCTCGCCGACCGGGGTACGGGCCGTGCGTCGTCGTGTCACTGAGCAAAGAGCAAAGAGCTTTCTCCCGCCGTGACGGACCGTCAATACCCCTGGCAGTCCTGGCGGCAGCCGTTCTCGGCAAGCCACTCGGCGGCCGTCTCGGCCAGCTCTCGGTCGCGTCCCGCCAGCATCATCCGGATCATCTGCACATCGCCGCGGAGCGACCAGGCGGGATGCCCGAAGGTGGCCGGATTGTTCTTCTCGATCAGGAAGTGCGCGGGCCAGGCGGTCCCGTACCCGATCAGCGGCAACGCGGCCGCGTACCTCTTGCGCCCGCGCGCCAGGCCGTAGGCGGTGACCGCGAGCCCGGTCAGTGTGCCGGTCAGATGGACCCAGCGGGTCGCGGCCTTGGAGTGCATCGCCACGTAGTAGGGCCAGAACTCTTCGTAGGAATCGAACGTCTGCTGTGACATACGGGCACCGTAGTGGCTCGGACCGCAACCGGACACGGCCGGTCCGCGTCCGAGAAGAAGGAGCGGGCGGCCGGAACCCACGGGGGTGGTTCCTGGCCGGCCGCTCCTGCGCACCGGCGTCAGTGCCCCGCGACGGACCGTCGGGCCACGGGGAAGTCGAAGTAGGTGTCCGGGAACAGTTCGGGCTTGAAGGTGTAGTGCCACCACTCCTCGGCCAGATTCACGAAACCGACATCCGTGAGCGTCTTCTTGAGGAACTGCCGATTGGCGCGCTGCGTTCCCTGGACGCGCGGGTCGTCGGTGTGGGAGAGCGTGTCGAAGCAGTCGTATCCGGTTCCCATGTCCAGGGAGTTGTCCGGGTACCGCTCGGCCGCGGGCGCGTAGCAGGGCACCTGCGGGCCTCCGGGCCCGTACGGCGGGGTCGGTGCGGCGGGCAGCTTCACCAGCGTCAGGTCCACCGTGCCGCCGCGGCTGTGCCCGGACTTCTCCGCGATGTAGCCGTCCGCGAAGAGCCGAGCCTTGTCGACCCGGGGGTAGAACTCGCCCTTCATGGCCTCGTCGTCGAGATCCTTGGCCCACCGTACGAAGTGGTCGACCGCCCGCTGCGGCCGGTAGCAGTCGTACACCTTCAGCGAGTACCCCCTGCGCAGCAGCCGGGTCTGCGCGTCGTGCAGGGCCCGGGCCGCGGGCCGGGTCAGGATGCAGAGCGGCTTGCGATAGCCGTCCACCGGGACGCCCATGAAGTTGTGGGCGGTGGGGTAGCGCATCTCCTGGATGATCGTCGGATCCACCGAGCTCAACGCGACGAACTCCTCGGGCGCCTTGGGCTCGGGCCTCGCCCGGGCCGTGGGGGCTGCGGCGGTGACGGCGAGCAGGGTGGCGGCAGCGGCCGCCAGGACACGGAAAGCGGAAGCGAGACCTGTCATGAGCACATAATCCAGTAGTGCGGGGGAATCCGCCGGACGATCCGGTACAGTCCGCGCGTGTCTGCGCCGAAGAGCAAGCCCGAGAGCAAGCCCGAGAACTCCCACTGCGGCAGCTGCGGAGCGCCCTACGCGGCCTCCGTCACCTGGCCCCGCACCTGCACCGCCTGCGGCAGCACCGCCTACCGCAACCCGCTGCCGGTCGCCGTGGCCCTGCTTCCCGTCACCGACCGCGACGGCACCGCCCTCGTCGTGATCACCCGCACCATCCCGCCCCACCGCGGCGGCCTCGCCCTCCCCGGCGGCTACATCGACCACGACGAGGACTGGAAACACGCGGTCGTACGGGAACTCGGCGAGGAGACCGGCATCGGAGCCGACGAACGGGATGTCCGCCTCGCCGACGCACTCAGCGCCCCCGACGGCCACCTGCTCCTGTTCGGTCTCCTCCCGCCGCTCCCCGCAGCCGCCCTCCCACCCTCCGGCCCCACCGCCGAGACCTCCGGCTTCCAGCTGCTCCGCGCGCCCACCGAGCTCGCGTTCCCCCTGCACACCCGGGCCGTCCGCACCTGGTTCGACGGCGGCTACCGCTGACCGGCCGAACCGTCCTGCAGCCCCCGCACCCGCACCGGGTACCGCACCGGCCCCTCGACGCCCTCCCGCTCGACCAGGACCCGCCCGTCCACCCACCGCGACGTGTACCGCTCGACCTCCGCCCCCTCCCAGCCGTCCCCCGCGTCCAGGACCACCGGCCCGCCCCCGCGGCGCCCCGCCGCCGGGGCCCACACCTCCAGCTCCACACCACCGTCCGCCCCCCGCACCGGCAGCACCGAACCCGCCCGCGCCAGCACCGGCACCCGTGACAGCGGCGCATCCAGCAACACCTGCCCCGGCCCCTCGTGCACCTCATCGGTCGCCGTGTCGTACCAACGTCCCCGCGGCAATCGCACTGCCCGGCGATCCGCCCCGCGCTCCAGCACCGGAGCCACCAGCAGGGCATCTCCCAACAAGAACGCGTCCTCGCACTCCCGCAACGCCCGGTCCCCGGGCGAACGCCACCACAGGGGCCGCACATACGGCGCGCCGGTCAGCCCGGCCAGCCGCGACAGCGTCACGAAGTACGGGCGCAGCCGCTCCCGCTCCTCCAGCGCGGCCCGCGCGTGTTCGAGGACCTGCGGCCCGAACTCCCACGGCTCCCGCCGCCCCGCGCCGATCGCGGCATGGGTACGGAACAGCGGCAGATACGCACCCAGCTGGAACCACCGCAGATACAGCTCCGGCGACGGCGAGCCGTCGAACCCGCCCACATCGGGCCCCGAATAGGGCACCCCGCACAGCCCCAGCCCCAGCACCAGCGCCAACGAGGCCCGCAGCCCCGGCCAGCCGGTCGCCACATCACCGGACCAGGTGCCCCCGTAGCGCTGCATCCCCGCCCAGCCGGAACGCGAGAAAAGAAACGGACGCTCCTGGGGCCGCAGTCGGCGCAGCCCCTCGTAACCGGCACGCGCCATCGCGAGCCCGTACACATTGTGAGCCTCGCGGTGATCACCCCCGCGCCCCTCCAGGGAGTGCCGTGCCGACCGCGGCAGCGTCGGATCCCCGAACGCCGCGAACGACACCGGCTCGTTCATGTCGTGCCACACACCGGAGAAACCCCGCGCCAGCCGTTCCTCGTACAGACCGCCCCACCACTCCCGCACCCTCGGATCGGTGAAGTCCGGAAACACGCACTCGCCCGGCCACACCTCCCCGCGCACCACACGCCCCCGCACGTCCCGGACGAACGCCCCGCCGTCCCCGACCGCCGCCCCCGCGTCGAACACCGCGTTCCCCAGCTCCGCCTTCACCGCGGGACCGACGATCGACACCAGCCGCACCCCGCCCTCCCGCAACTCCTTCGCCAGGCCCGGCAGATCGGGAAAGCGCGCGTGATCGACGGTGAACACCCGGTGCGCGTCGTAGTGGTCGATGTCCAGATGGAGCACGGACAGAGGCAGCCCCCGCTCCCGGTAACCGGCGACGATCCGCCGGACCTCCCGCTCGCTCCCGAACCCCCACCGGGCGTGCTGCGGGCCCAACGCCCAGGACGGCGGCAGAGCCGGAGCACCCGTGAGTGCCGTCCAGCCCCGCAGCACCCGTGCCGGCGTCCCCGCCACCACCCAGCAGCGCAACGGCCCCCCGTCCATCCGCACCTCGCACATCCCCGGCCGGTCATGGCCCGAGCCCGCGCCCTCCTCGCCCTCGCGCAGCGTCACCCGCCCCGACCAGGAGTTGTCGTGGAACATCAGATGCGTCCCCGCGTCACTGACCACGAGCTGCACCGGCATCGTCAGATACAGCGGATCGTCATCGGGCCCGAACCGCCCGCCGGGATCGGTGTTCCACAGCTCGTACACCCCGTCCCGCAGCCGAGGCCCCGACGCCCGTCCGCCGAGCCCGAAGAACCGCGCATCCGCCGGCACCTCGGAACGCTGCACCCATCGGGCACCGCCACCCGCAACCGGCTCCCACCAGCGCGGCGGCAGCTCGCGCCGGAGCACCACTCCGCCGGGAGTACGCAGTTCCACGGCCCCGTGCCGCGACACCGCGACGGTCAGCCGCTCCGAGACCACCTGCCAGCCGCCGTCCTTGTCCGGCTCCAGCATCGCCCGCGGGTCCGTCTGAGGCACCGCACCGGGCAGTGCGTACGACGGCAACGGCTCCGCCCCGTCCCACCCCCAGAACACCGCGCCGCCCACCGCCACCCGCACCCGCAACTGCGAACGGGCGAACCGCACCACACCCCCGCCCGGCTCCGGTTCCGCCCCCACCACGGGGCCGGGCACCCGCGCCCGCTCCGCACCACGCGGCGGCAGCGCCCGCGCGTCCGCACTCCGGCGCCGCCAGGAGGAGCGCACCATACGCAGCCCTCGCACCGAACCCACCATCTTCACCGAGCGCACCAGGTCACGACCGTCCATGCGGCTCACCCTGCCATCCGACGGGGCCCATGCGGGCTCCGTTCAACTTCCGTTCACCCGGGCCGGACCAGTGTCCGGACCACATGTCCGGACACACGACCATGGGTGGGGAACCCTGGTGCGAAAGACGATCACATGGCATCGTCCGTAAAAACCGCCTCACGCGCACACCCCAGCACGTGTGCGCGCCACGCCCATCCCGCGTACCCGTACAGCCAGGGAGCCGCCCCATGACCGCCGCAGCCCACGAAGCCCCCCTCTGGCAGCCCGGCCCCGACCGCATCGCGGCCGCCGCCGTCACCCGCTTCCAGAGCTGGGCGTCCCAGCGCTACGGAGCGCCGGCCGAGGGCGGCTACCCAGCACTGCACCGGTGGTCCGTGGCCGAACTCGACACCTTCTGGCGGGCCGTCGCCGACTGGTTCGACGTACGGTTCTCCACCCCGTACGAGACCGCCCTCGCCGACCGCACCATGCCCGGCGCCCAGTGGTTCCCCGGCGCCACCCTCAACTACGCCGAACACGCGCTGCGCACCGGCGAGGACCCCCTGCGCGCAGACGCCCCCGCTCTGCTCCACGTCGACGAGACCCACGCGCAGATCCCCGTCTCCTGGTCCGAGCTCCGCAGCCGGGTCGGCTCGCTCGCAGCCGAACTCCGCGCCCTCGGCGTCGCACCGGGCGACCGCGTCAGCGGCTACCTCCCGAACATTCCCGAGGCCGTCA
The DNA here is from genome assembly GCF_053594575.1 of Streptomyces sp. NPDC001880. Classification (NCBI taxonomy): domain Bacteria; kingdom Bacillati; phylum Actinomycetota; class Actinomycetes; order Kitasatosporales; family Streptomycetaceae; genus Streptomyces; species Streptomyces sp. NPDC001880. The sequence goes on along the minus strand of NZ_JBSFET010000063.1, from coordinate 5,129 downwards.
TCGCCTTCCTCGCCACCGCGGCCGTGGGCGGCGTCTGGACATCCTGCGCCCCGGACTTCGGCGCCCGCAGCGTCCTCGACCGCTTCCAGCAGGTCGAACCCGTCGTCCTCTTCACCGTCGACGGCTACCGCTACGGCGGCAAGGAACACCACCGGGCCGACACGGTCGCCGAGCTGCGCCGCGAACTGCCCACACTGCGCGCCGTCGTCCACATCCCGCTGCTGGGCACCGAGGCCCCCGAGGGCACCCTCGAATGGTCCGCCCTCACCTCGGCGGACACCGAGCCCGTCTTCGAACAGGTCCCCTTCGACCACCCGCTGTGGGTGCTCTACTCCTCCGGCACCACCGGGCTGCCCAAGGCGATCGTCCAGTCCCAGGGCGGCATCCTGCTGGAACACTTCAAGCAGATCGGGCTGCACTGCGACCTCGGCCCCGAGGACCGCTTCTTCTGGTACACCTCCACCGGCTGGATGATGTGGAACTTCCTCGTCTCCGGACTCCTCACCGGAACCACCCTCGTGCTGTACGACGGAAGCCCCGGCTACCCCGACGTCAGTGCCCAGTGGCGCGTCGCAGAACAGACCGGAGCCACCCTCTTCGGCACCTCGGCCGCCTACGTCATGGCCTGCCGCAAGGCCGGCATCCACCCGGGCCGCGACTACGACCTCTCCCGCGTCCAGTGCGTCGCCACCACCGGCTCCCCGCTCCCGCCCGACGGCTTCCGCTGGCTCCACGACGAGGTGGCCGACGATCTGTGGATCGCCTCCGTCAGCGGAGGCACGGACGTCTGCAGCTGCTTCGCCGGCGCGGTCCCCACCCTCCCCGTACACATCGGCGAACTCCAGGCCCCGTGCCTCGGCACGGACCTCCAGTCCTGGGACCCCGCGGGCGGACCGCTCATCGGCGAGGTCGGGGAACTCGTCGTCACCGCGCCCCTGCCCTCCATGCCCATCCGCTTCTGGAACGACCCCGACGGCAGCCGCTACCACGACAGTTACTTCGACATGTACCCCGGCGTCTGGCGTCACGGCGACTGGATCACGCTCACCGAACACGGCTCGGTCGTCATCCACGGCCGCTCCGACTCCACCCTGAACCGCCAGGGCGTACGCATGGGCTCCGCCGACATCTACGAAGCCGTCGAGCGGCTCCCCGAGATCCGCGAATCCCTCGTCATCGGCCTCGAAGAGCCCGACGGAGGCTACTGGATGCCGCTCTTCGTCCACCTCGCCGAAGGCGCGCGGCTCGACGACGAACTGCGCGACAGCATCAAGCGGACCATCCGGGAGAACCTCTCTCCGCGCCATGTCCCCGACGAAGTGATCGAAGTCCCCGCCATCCCGCACACCCTCACCGGCAAGCGCATCGAGGTCCCGGTCAAGCGGCTCCTGCAGGGCACACCCCTGGCCAAGGCGGTCAACCCCGGCTCGATCGACAACATCGAACTCCTCCACTTCTACGAGGAGCTCGCCCGGGGGCGTCACTGACCGTCCGCGTTGTCAGTGCCCATGATTACTCTGAGTGAGCAATGATCGACGGCGCACTGGGGGATTCATGGCGCACATCCGGAACAACGGGCACAGCAGGCACGGCGCATCCATGCGACGCACGCTGCGCCGCGAAGCAGCCAGCACCATCGGCCTCCTGGCCGACGAGCAGGACTTCGCGGCGATGCGGCGCTACCGCACCTTCACCTTCGACGACCACACCGTCTATCTCCAGCAGGTCGAAAGTCTGCTGAAGACTCTCTCCGCACAGGGCATGCACGCCACGGTCGCCCTCTTCGACCCCGAGGAGTACGCGGAGTTCTGCGCCGAGTCGGGAATCGCTCCCGACGCCCCGGCCAGCCGCAGCCGTTTCACCGCCGAGATCGCATCCGCCGGCGCCACCGTCGCGTACACCGGACAACCCATCGATACGCTGATCCCGCTCCTGGTCAGCCGGGCCGTCCGCCGGGCCACCTGGGAGTACGCCACTACACTCCTGGCCGGCCTCGGCGAATGCGCGGACTGCGGCCAGGACATCGGCCACGCCGCCTTCGACCGGGCCTCGCACCTCCTGCTCCGCATCCTGGAGACGGCGGGCCCCGGAACCCACCACCTGGTCTGCAGCACCCCCAGCGACAACGAGCACCTGCTCGCCGTCCTGCACACCGAGCGCGGCACCACGGGCCCCGCCCGGCTCGAGTCCGAGGAGGGCGCGGAGTTCGTCACGGTGCTCGCCGTGGCCGTCGCCCTCGAAAGGCCCGGGGGAGTCGTGCTGCGTACGAGCAGCACCGGAGCCAAGGACCGGGTGCACGGCTGGCGGCTGACCCGCGGCAACCTGGTCCCGCTCAGCGCCGGTGAGGTCTTCAGCGCCTACTGCACCGACGCCGACACCGGCGAACCGGTCGCCCCGGAGCCGCACGTCGAGTACTGCGCGGGCTTCGACCTCGGCGCGGACGAACCGGAGGCGCACCACTGACAGACCGAAGGGGCTCCCCGCCACCACCGGCAGGGAGCCCCTTCACCACAGAACGCCACAGGCTACTCGCCCGACAGCACCATCTGAGCGGCGACCCGCGCATCCTCGGCGGAGTCCGCCGCGCGAGCGGCGGAAGCGGCGCGCTCGCACTGCGCGAGCGTGTACTTCGCCAACGTGGCGCGGACATAAGGAATGGACGCGGCACCCATTGACAGGGAGGTCACACCCAGCCCCGCCAGGACGCAGGCCAACAGCGGATCGGAGGCGGCTTCACCACAGACACCACAGCTCTTGCCCTCGGCCCTGGCCGCCTCCGCCGCCATCGCGACCAGATCGAGCAGCGCGGGCTGCCACGGATCCTGCAGGCGCGACACCGCTCCGACCTGACGGTCGGCGGCGAAGGTGTACTGCGCCAGGTCGTTGGTGCCCAGCGAGAGGAACTCCACCTCCTGCAGGATCGAACGCGCCCGCAGTGCGGCGGACGGAATCTCCACCATCGCACCGAACTTCGCCTGCAGACCGGCCTCACGGCAGGCATCGGCGAAGGACTTGGCATCCGTACGGTCCGCCACCATCGGCGCCATGACCTCGAGATGGACAGGCAGCCCCTGGCCCGCTTTCGACAGCGCGGTCAGCTGGGTACGCAGCACCTCAGGGTGGTCCAGCAGACTCCGTAGCCCACGCACACCCAGCGCCGGGTTCGGCTCGTCCGCCGGAGTCAGGAAGTCCAGCGGCTTGTCGGCCCCGGCATCCAGCACCCGTACGACGACCCGCCCCTCGGGAAACGCCTCCAGCACCGCGCGGTACGCGGCGACTTGCTTCTCCTCGGACGGCGCCTGCTTGCTGTCGTCCAGGAACAGGAACTCGGTACGGAACAGCCCCACACCCTCCGCACCGGCCTCGACCGCCGCCGGTACGTCGCCGGGTCCGCCGACATTGGCGAGCAGCGGGACCTTGTGACCGTCGGAGGTGGCACCCGGACCGGACGAGGCCGACAGTGCGGCCTTGCGCGCCGCCGCGGCACTCTCCATTTCCGCACGCTTCTCGGCGCTCGGCTCGACGAAGATCTCACCGGTGCTGCCGTCCACGGCGATGACCGTGCCTTCGGCGAGATCCCCGGCACCGGGGAGCGCCACCACGGCGGGCACCCCGAGCGCCCGAGCGAGAATCGCGCTGTGGCTGGTAGGCCCGCCCTCCTCGGTCACGAAGCCGAGCACCAACGCCGGGTCGAGCAGCGCCGTGTCCGCAGGCGCCAGGTCCCGGGCGATCAGTACATAGGGTTCGTCGCTGTCCGGCACACCGGGCATCGGCACACCGAGCAGCCGGGCCACGATCCGATTGCGCACGTCATCGAGGTCGGCGACGCGCCCCGCCAGGTACTCCCCGGCATTGGCGAGCAGCGCCCGGTACGCCGCGAACGCGTCGTAGACACCGCGCTCCGCGGTGCTGCCGACGGCGATGCGCCGTTCCACATCGGCCATCAGCTCGGGGTCCTGCGCCATCATGGCCTGAGCCTCGAGCACGTGCTGAGCCTCGCCACCGGCCAGGTTGCCGCGCGCGATCAGGTCGGCCGCCACGGCCTCCACGGCCTGCCGGGCGCGCCCCTGTTCGCGCTCGGCCTCTTCGGCGGGAATCTGCTTGGCCGGTGGTTCGAGCACCGCCGTACCCATATGACGCACCTCGCCGATCGCCACCCCGTGGCTCACACCGACGCCTCGCAGCGTTGTCTCCATTTCGCCCGTCTCCCGTCGTGCGGTGGTCCGTGCCGCCGCGATGGATATCCAGTCGGCTGTCATCGTGCCGAGTTCGTCACTGCCAGCCGAACAAGGTGTCGCCGACTTTCACGTCGCCGTCCTCGCGGACGTCGGAGAGGGATTCAGCGGTGGCCTCCAGCGCCACGACCGGACACACGGGCGACTTGCCGGCCGCCTCGACGCCTGCGGGGTCCCAGCGCACGATGCCTTGACCGCGGGTGACCGTGTCCCCCTTGTTCACAAGCAGCTCGAAGCCCTCACCATTGAGCTGAACGGTGTCGATGCCGAGGTGCGTGAGGACACCGCGGCCGTGCTCGTCCACGACGACGAACGCGTGCGGGTGCAGGGAGACGATGATGCCGTCGACCGGAGACACGGCCTCGGAGGGCTCGCGCACGGGATCGATGGCAGTTCCAGGGCCCACCATCGCGCCGGAGAAGACCGGGTCCGGTACCGCAGCGAGCCCGATGGCACGTCCGGCAAGAGGGGACGTCACAGTGGTCATAGGGAGCCTCCCAGGGGTGGAGCTTGATCGGCGCCGTCACAGCCTCTGGGCGACGGCGTGCTGTTCAGCAGCGTAAGTCATAAGAAGTCCCGGTTCCGTCCGAGTCCTGAGGGTTCGCGGCCTTAGAAGTGCACCGGAAGGGATTTGCCTCGACTCCCGGCGGCCTGTATTGTCGTACTCCTGCCTGGCCCCGGTACGACTTTGAGTCGGGGGTCGGCGGCGACTTTTGAAACCTGACTGTAACCCGGACTCGGCACCTGCATGTCTGCAAGCGCTGGTCAAGGAAAGCGAAAAGGCCTGATAGAGTCGAGCCCGCCGGAAAGGGAAACGCGAAAGCGATGAACTGGAAAGCGAAGCGGGACCCGCTTCGACCGGGAATCGGACACGAAAGAGTCTGATAGAGTCGG